>CAYTVQ010000021.1:0-17985 GCA_964441615.1 uncultured Caulobacterales bacterium
GACCGCCACGCGCCGCCGACCATGACGGAGCACCTCGCGCACGCCCTCATCATCCGGCACCAGAAGATCGCCGGTCGAGGCGCCCATGAAGATTTTGACGCCGCAGACGCCCGGCAGCATTTCGAGTTCGCCGAGATCGCGGGCGTTGCCGTGCGTGCCGCCGACATAGAAGGCGTGATCGCAGAACATGCGGTTCTTGGCCCGCGCGAGCTTCTCCTCGATGGCCGCCGCCGTCGTCGTCGCCGGACTGGTGTTCGGCATTTCGAAGACCGCCGTCACGCCGCCGAGCACCGCGGCGCGGCTCCCGGTCTCGAGATCTTCCTTGTGCGTGAGTCCGGGCTCTCGGAAATGCACCTGCGTGTCAATGACGCCCGGGAGAATGTGCAGGCCCCGGCAGTCAATCACCGCCCCTGCGCTCGCGCCGCCGAGGCCGCCGATGGCGGCGATGCGCCCGCCCCTGACGCCGATGTCGCGCGCCCCTTCGCCGTCCTGGTTGACGACGGTCCCGCCTTTCAGAATGAGATCGAAGGTCTCGGCCATGGCGCGCTTCTAGGCGAGGCCGGCGAAAACGCAAAGCGGCGGAAGGCGCCTATGCAATTGACCCTCCGCCGCCTAAATCGGCCGCATGTCCGCTGTCAGCATTCTTGAAGACCGCGCCGTCATCCGCGTCGGCGGGGAGTCGGCTACGACTTTCCTGCAGGGGCTGATCTCGCAGGACATGGCGGCGCTCGAGGCGGGCCCTGCATTTGGCGCCCTCCTCGCGCCGCAGGGCAAGATCGCGGCGGAATTCATCATGACGAAGGACGCCGAAGGCTATCTGCTCGATTGCCACGCCTCCGTCGCCGCCGCGCTCGTCAAGAAACTCTCGCTCTATCGCCTGAGGGCGCCGGTGGTCATCGAGCATCGTGAGGACATGACGGTCGCGGCGGCGGCCGAACCTGACAGCGAGCTCTCCCGTTCCGGCTTTCGCCCCGATCCGCGCCTGGCGGCGCTGGGGGTTCGGGCGATGCTGCCGCGCGCCGCAGCAGCGGCGTTCACACGCAAGACCGAAGGCGTCTATGAGGCGCGGCGCATTGCGCAAGGCGTTCCCGAACTCGGCAGGGATTTCGGTCCCGATGAGATGTTTCTCCTCGATGTCAACGCCGACGCCCTGCACGGCGTGAACTACCGCAAGGGCTGCTTCGTCGGTCAGGAAGTGACGAGCCGCATGAAGCGCAAGGGCGAGATCCGCAGGCGGACCTTGATTGCGCGCTTCGACGGCGCGCCGCCGCCCCGGGGGACCGCCGTCAGCGCCGGCGAGTCGGTCCTCGGCGAGATCCTCTCGGGAACGGAGGGTGCGGTGCTGGCTCTCATTCGCCTGGATCGCCTCGAAGCGGCGCGCGCCGCCGGCGACGGGGTGACGGCTGACGGCAGGGCTCTGTCTCTCCACATTCCAGATTACCTCAAACAGGCCTAATGCCCCCGGAAAAAGGAGAGCTTCGATGACGCCGACTGCAGTTGCGCTTCTCGGATTCGCCGCCTGGACCATTTTGTTAGTCGCCTTTCTCGGCCTCTATCGCACGGGGCTCGTCTTGGCCGGCAAGAAGGCGGCGAACGCCTTCAGTCCGTCCGGCGAGGACCTTGAAGGTTTCGGACGCCGCCTCACCCGCGCGCACGCGAACTGCTATGAAAACCTCCCCGTCGCCGCCGCTGTCCTCCTCTACGCGATCGCCGCCGGCGAGACCGCCGTCACCGACGGAGCGGCCTATCTCTTCCTCGGCGCGCGCATTGCACAGTCCGTGACGCATCTCATCTCGACGGCGCGGCCATTCGTGCTAATCCGCTTCGCCTTCTTCATCGTGCAGGTCGCCCTCCTTGCGTGGTGGATCGTCCAGTTCTTCATGGCCGGGTGATGGCGAAGACGCCCGCCTCAATTCCGTGTCCCTGGGCCCCGGCGGACGACGCGCTTTACCGTCAGTATCATGACGAAGAATGGGGCGTGCCCGAGCGGGACGACCGGGCGCTGTTTGAAAAGCTCATTCTCGACGGCTTTCAGGCTGGCCTTTCCTGGCGCACCATTCTCTACAAGCGCGACGCCTTCCGCCGCGCCTTCGACGGTTTCGAAGCGGAGAAGATTGCCCGTTACACGCCGAAAAAGGTCGAAAGGCTCCTCGCCGATGACGGCATTATCCGCTCGCGCGCCAAGATCGAGGCGACAATAGGCAACGCCCGCGCCTGGCTCGGCGTAATGGAGGCCCGCCACGACGGCTTCTCGGGGCTCCTCTGGGACTTTGTCGGCGGCGCCCCGATCGTCAATCGCGTCACCGATTACAGGCGGGTGGCGCCGAAGACGAAAGAAAGCGAAGCCATGGCGAAAGAGCTCAAAGGCCTCGGCTTCAAGTTCTGCGGCCCGGTCATCACCTATGCCTTCATGCAGGCGGTGGGCATGGTCAACGACCACGAGGTCGCCTGCCCGAGGCACAGGCAAGTGCAGCAGCTTTAGGCATTCTCCCATCGCGGGAGTCAGCCGGCCTCGCCGCGCATTGACATGAGCATGACCAGATTGAAAGTTACGTGCCGAAGCCGCGCGGGTTACAAGGCCTGCGCGTTCGATTGGGGGAATGGCCTATGACCAACCGGCTTGGCCTTGCAGCTGGCGCTGCGGCGCTCATCAGTTTCGGGCTTGCGACGGCCGCGAATGCGCGCGGCACGGTGCTCGATGGATCTATCGACATATGCTCAGTCGAAGTCTTCTACGGGGACATTCCGTCGAATGGCGCGGTGGAAGTCGCGTTGGGCACCTTCAATGCAGACGACGGCATCAACCAGTTCGGCACCACCTGCGACGCGCTCACGCATCCCAACACGACCTTCAATCCGTTTTCGGTCAATATCGGGGGCACGCTCTACGACAAGATGTTCGTGCACGAGAACGGCATTTTGACGTTCGGCGCGCCCATCGCGGCCGATCCGTCAACACCGCTGTTCACGCTCGCTGTGCCGGCGATCGCTCCGTTCTTTGCCAACGGCCTCCTGCCGGCGAACGGCTCGCTCGAATTTGGCTGGAGCGGAGCGGACACCTACTGGCTCACCTGGTTCGGCCTTGAAGAGGAAGGCGGCGTCGCGGGCGTCAGGAACCGCTTCCAGGTCGCAATCAAGAGCCTTGGCGGCGGCGATTTCGATCTCATCTTCAACTACGACCTGATCGAGTGGGATCCGGGCCAGGCAGGCTTCACCGACGGCGTTGGCGGCGGCTTTCTGTTTCCCGGGGCCGGCATCGCGGGCGGCTATCTCGGCGACGACAATCCCCTCACGGCTCTCGGCTGTTCGCCGACCTCGCTCGCCTGCAACCTGTTCAACGACGGAACAGGTCCGGGCTCGATCGATTTCGAGAACAATCTGCGCACCGGCTATTACAAATATGAGTTCAGAAACGGCATTCTGACGCCCATTCCCGCAGCGGCCTGGATATTCGGCGCGGGGTTCGTCGCGCTGCTTGGCGCGGCGAGGCGCAGGAAACCTGAGAGCCGAACCTAGTTCGCCGGGATGGATTCGAGGAAACGCCGGGCGCGCTGCGTGAAGTAGTGGTCTGGCCCGCGGCTCGCCAACAGGGACTCATATCCCCTCTGCGCAAACTCGCGCGCGCGCCTGCTCTCGCTCATTCGGACAAGGCACCTAGCTTCGAACTCATCCGCCTCCCCATATCGAGAATCGCCATCGCCATAATGGGCCGCCAACGCCGCGCGGCCGGATTGAACCTCCGTGAGCCCCTCCTCCACCCGCCCCAGCTGGCACTTTGCCCGGCCAAGATTGTACATGATGGGCCCATATAGCCGATGGTCGTTGCTTTTCACCAGCGACAGCGCTTCCTGGAGGAACGTCGCTGATGCTTCGTAGTCGGACCGTTCCGCCGAAATGATGGCCATGGTGTTGAGGTAGAAGGCAAAATCCACGTGGTCCGCGAGCGATCTTTCTCGCTGAATTCGTATGGCGTCGGCGATCAGGGTCTGGGCTTCATCTATGTGTCCGAGTTCCAGCTTCAAGCGACCGAGATTGTTGAGCGCGATGGCCGTTTCCGGATGGTCTGGCCCGAAATGCATTTGGTAGATGGCAAGGGCGTCTTCCAGATATTGCGCCGCGGCCGGCAGCTTTCCCCAGGTGTAATAAAGATTCGCAAATTCATTATCGACCAGACCCAGACTGAAATGATTGGCGCCTTTCGAGGCGCGAAAGGCCTTGAAGGCGGTCTTCAGCTCCGCCTCGGCCTCCTCAAATCGCTCTTGCAGCCAGAGGGACTGCCCGAGGCCAAGCGACGCCCGCGCAAACTCCTCGGAATCAGCCAGCCCGTGCGCACTCAATTCGGTGGCTGCGCTGCGATAAAACTTCTCGGCGGCGACAAAATCGTTACTTCGCTTCTTGATATCTCCGAGTCCGGAAAGCGATTCGGCGAAGAGCAGCCGGGATTGGCCGTCTTTCGTCTCACGGCCTAGCTCCGGCGAAATTTTCTCATATATCTCTTCCGCCTTTTCATAACGCCCCTCCTCATAGAGCGACATCGCCAGCATGTTGTCAGTCCTGAGGACGCTTATGCTGCCCTTGTTCCCGGTCACCTGCTTTTGCCGCGCCGTCTCCAGGAGCTTGCTGGCTTCGGCATAGAGTCCGAGTCCGAAATTCGCGCGGCCCATT
Organism: uncultured Caulobacterales bacterium; assembly: GCA_964441615.1. Lineage (GTDB taxonomy): Bacteria > Pseudomonadota > Alphaproteobacteria > Caulobacterales > Parvularculaceae > Amphiplicatus. The sequence continues at coordinate 4,666 of CAYTVQ010000021.1, forward strand.
GCATACATAAGGTCGCCCTGCACGGCGGGTTCATCCTTGAGACTCTCCTCGATGCGGGCGACGCCGCGCTGCAAAATCTCCTCCGCGGTCACCTTCCGCCCGCGCGCCTCGCCGGGATCGGCGATTTCGAACAGCTCGACCATGAATTCCGCCGTCGCGTTCGCCGTCTTCGCTTCGCGCTCGGCGCGCGCGCGCTCCTGGCTCGCAACATTGCTCGCGTAAAGCGCCCAGCTGGCGAGGCCGAGCGCGCCGGCGGCGACTGCCGAGGAAAGTCCGGTGATGACGAGGAGGCGGCGCCGCTCGCGCTGCAACTCGCGCTGGCGGAGCGAATCGAGTCCCGTATCGAGAAGGCCGGCTGCGATCTTGAGGACGCCAAGCTTCCATCCATCCTTCCCCGGACGAATATCTGCGGCCAGGGGCTCGCCCTCCTCGTCCGAGAGTTCGCCGTCGGGGCCGAGCTTCCTGAGAAGCGCCGGCGGAAAGGAATCCTGCGGCTCGCCCTCGATCAGAAACGCATAGACCCGCCCCTCCCCGTGCAGGCGCTTGAACGTCTCGATCTCCGCGTTGACCCAGCGCGAGGCCTTTGCCTTGGGCGAGCAGATGACGATCAGCGCCGAGGCGGCCGCGAGCGCCTCACGGATCGCGGCCGAAAGATCGGGCGAGGACGAGAGTTCCTCCCGGTCGCGAAACACCGGAGCGATGCGCCCCCGACTCGCCGGCATGCCTGGCGGCGGCGTCACATCCCGCGGCAGGCGGAAATTCTCCAGCGCGCGATGGAGTCTTCCCGCTTCAGCCTCATTGGCGTGGCTGTAGCTGATGAAGGCGGCGTAGCGGAATTGCGCTGCTTCTGCGGTCAAGGTCTCTCCCCATGTGCGCCAAGCGGCGAAGGCCGTCCGAGGCCCATGCGGGCGACAATCTAGCGAATCCGCCACGGCGGGCGCCACCCGTGGGGGCGTCTCATGGCTGATCGCCTGCCGGCGCCGGTCCGTGCTAGGCTAAGTCAGGGCAACCAAGAGCGACCGAATGACTGACACCCGCATCGCCGGCACAGGGCTTTTCACCCCGCCATATTCCATATCCAATGCAGAACTGGTCGCTTCCTTCAATGACTATGTCTCGCGCTGGAACGCCCGCCATGCGGGCGAGATCGCAGCAGAGGCCGTTCAGCCGCTGCAGCCGTCTTCGGCGGAGTTCATCGAGAAGGCTTCCGGCATCAAGGCGCGCTTTGTCGTCGACAAGGCTGGCATTCTCGATCCGGAGCGAATGGCTCCGAGCATTCCCGCGCGGCCAGACGCCGAGATTTCCATTCTCGCCGAAATGGCGGTGAACGCAGCCCGCGAGGCGCTGCGCCAGGCGGACCTGCGCGCCGACGACATCGATGGCGTGATCTGCGCCTGCTCCAATCTACAGCGCGCCTATCCGGCGGTCGCCGTCGAAATCCAGCACGCCCTTGGCATCGCCGGTTTCGGCTTCGACATGAACGTCGCCTGCGCTTCCGCCGCGTTCGGCATCGAAACGTCCGTCGGGCTTATCCGAACCGGCGCCCGCCGTATCCTCATGGTGAACCCGGAAATCTGCACGGCGCATCTGAACTTCCGCGACCGCGACAGCCATTTCATCTTCGGCGACGTCGCGACCGCCGTTATCGTCGAGCGCAGCGACGGCCCGCCGCGCGGCGAAGCCTGGGACATCCTTTCGACGCGACTCCTGACGCTCTATTCGAACAACATCCGCAACAATTTCGGCTTCCTTAATCATTGCGAACTCGAGACCGGCGCCGCGGCCGACCGCCAGGATTCACCGTTTACGGACAAACTCTTCCGTCAGGAGGGGCGCAAGGTCTTCAAGGACATCGTCCCGGTCGTATCGGAGATGATTCTGAAGCACCTTGCCGACCAGAACATTGCGCCGGCGGCGGTGAGGCGCTTCTGGCTGCATCAAGCGAACCTCGCGATGAACGAGTTCATCGTGCGCAAGGTCCTGGGGCGCGATGCGACGCGCGAGGAGGCGCCGGTCGTGCTCGACGATTACGCCAACACCTCCTCCGCCGGCTCGATCATCGCCTTTCACAAGCATCGCGGCGGCTTCGCCAAGGGCGAGATCGGCCTCATTTCGGCCTTCGGCGCCGGCTATTCGGCGGGGACCGTCATCCTCCGCAAGGCCGCCTGATTGGCTCTGATCGACATCACGCCGGCGCTCTCGGCCGCGACGCCGATGTGGCCGGGCGACACGCCGTTCAGCGCCGAACGCACATGGTCGATCGAAGCGGGCGGCGCCGTCAATGTGTCGCGCCTCACCATGTCGAGCCATGCGGGCGCGCATGCCGATGCGCCTCTGCATTACAGCGCCTCTGGAGCCTCAATCGATGAGGTGACCCTTGACCCCTATCTCGGTCGCTGCGCGGTCGTCCATATCTACCATGCGGGCCTCGCCATCGGCGCCGGACTGCTGGAAAAGGCGCTGTCGGGCGTTTGCGCGGCGCCGCCGCCTCGCGTGCTCATCCGTACCTATCGCAAGGCGCCAGGACGCAAATGGGACAGCGGCTTTTGCGCGATCGCGCCGGACGCGATCCGCTTTCTCGCTGCGAAGGGCGTCAGGCTCATCGGAGTCGATACGCCCTCGCTCGATCCCGAGCCGTCAAAGACCATGGACGCCCACCAGGCGGTGCTCGCCGCCGACATGCGCGTGCTGGAGGGACTTGTTCTTGATGGCGTCGATGACGGCCTCTACGAGCTCATCGCGCTGCCGCTGAAACTGAAAGGCCTCGATGCGGCGCCCGTGCGCGCCGTTTTGAGAACGCTCGAATGAAGCAGGGATTGGACGCCGCGCGGCTGGACGCCGAGGACCCGCTTCGCGGACTGAAGGACGCGTTCGCCCTGCCCCCGGACGTCATTTATCTCGACGGCAATTCCCTCGGACCGCCGACGAAAAAAGCGCTGGCGCGCCTGCGCGCCACGGCCGAACAAGAGTGGGGCGAGGGACTCATCCGCTCGTGGAATGACGCCGGCTGGATCGACCTCCCGAAGAGCTGCGGCGCGAAGATCGCGCGGGTCATCGGCGTTGATGAAGGCGATGTGCTGGTCGCCGATTCCGTTTCCATCAATCTCTACAAGATCGCCGCGGCCCTGAAGCGGGCGGAGCCGTCGGCGCGGCTCGAGATTTCCCGCGACGAGTTTCCGACCGACGTCTACATGATAGAGAGCCTGCGCGAGTTTCAGGACCGCGGCGCGCCGGATGGTCCGCCCGTGCTGATCAAGAGCGCGGTAGATTTCCGCACCGGCGCCGTTTCCGACATCGACCGCATCGAACGCGAAATGCGCGCACGCGGCGGGGCCGTAGTCTGGGACTTGAGCCATGCCGCGGGTCTCCTTGATCTGCGCCTTAAGGCGCGCGGCGTCTCCTATGCAGTCGGCTGCGGCTACAAGTTTCTCAATGGCGGGCCGGGCGCGCCCGCCTTCATCTATGTCGCGCGCACCCTCGCCGACAGGCTGCGCCAGCCCTTGTGCGGCTGGATGGGCCATGCGCGGCCTTTTGACTTTGCCGCGTCCTACGATCCGGCGCCGGGAGTTGCTCGCTTCGCCGCCGGCACGCCGCCAATTCTTGCTCTCGCCGCGCTCGATTCCGCGCTCGACGCCTTCGACGGCGTTTCGATGCGCGACGTCGAGGCCAAGGCGCGCCGGCTCGGCGATCTCTTTGTGGAGGGCGTCGCGCCGCTCGGCCTTGCCTGCGCGTCACCGCCAGGAGCCCAGCGCGGCGGCCATGTCAGCCTCAGGCATGCGAGCGGCTACAGCGTCATGCAGGCGCTGATCGCGCGCGGCGTCATCGGCGATTTCAGGCCGCCCGACGTAATGCGTTTCGGGTTTTCACCGCTTTATACCAGCTACGCAGACGTGGCGCGCGCCGCAGCCGTTCTTGTCGACATCTTGACCACGGGCGAATGGCGCGCGCCCCGCTACGCTGAACGCCGCACCGTGACCTGATTATTCATGTTAGTCCGTATCAAGATAGTCTGCGGCGTTCACTTTTCGTTAAGGGCTGATAAACGGATCCGCAACTCTCCGTTTACGCGATGTTAGGCGGCGCCGCCTCATCCTTGCATGGTTAACCCGGACCGCATGGGACGGCGGCGGGAGAGGCAAGGGGCTGGGAACGATGGCGGCGGCGATGGAAGCTGCGGAACTGGCGCCGGCGGAAGCCGGACCAAGCGCTGAAGACATGTATCGGTTGGGCCTTGAGGCTTCGACCATCAACGACCTCGGCGAAGTCGATCTGATCACTGCGCATATGTGGTTCAACCTCGCGGCCATGCGCGGGAATATCGAGGCGCGGGCCTATCGCGCGGAATTGTCGAAAGAGATGGCGCCTGAAGAAGTTGCGGAAGCCCAGCGCATGGCCCGCGAATATCTCGCGACGCATGCGCCGCGCCGGGCGAATTGACCCTGGCCTAGGGCGACGGCGCTTCGCGTTCGATCCGCCGCCATTTGGCGACGTTGCGGTTGTGCTCGGCCAGCGTCTCGGCGAAGGCGTGGCCGCCCGTGCCGTCGGCGACAAAGAATATTTCTTTGGTGTCCGCGGGATTAAGCACCGCTTCGATCGACGCGCGGCCCGGATTGGCGATCGGCGTCGGCGGCAGGCCTTTGATCAGATAGGTGTTGTAGGGCGTCTCCTTACGGAGTTCGCTGACGCGCAGCCCGCGCCCCAGGGGCTCGCCCCCTGTCAGGCCATAGATGACGGTCGGGTCGCTCTCAAGGCGCATGCCGCGCTTGAGCCGATTGACGAAGACTGAAGCGATGCGCCCCCGTTCGTCGGGAACGCCTGTTTCCTTCTCGACGATCGACGCGAGGATGATCGCTTCCTCCCGGGTCGTAAAGGGAAGGTCCGTGGCGCGATCGTTCCACAGCGCCTCAATAAGCCTGTCCTGCGCCTTCTGCATGAGGCGCACCATGCCGTCGCGGGTTTCGCCGCGCGTATAGGCATAGGTTTCGGGAAGAAGATCGCCTTCTGGCGGCGTCACGGTCAGGTCCCCGACGAGCGTATCGTCGGCGGCGATGTCCCGGAGAATCTGCGCCGTGGTCCTTCCCTCGGGCGCAGTGAAGAAATGCAGGATGCTCTTGCCTTCGACCAGCAGGGCGATCACGTCCAGCACGCTCGATCCGGCCGGGATCTTGTATTCGCCCGCCTTCAGCGCCGCCTGCGCGCCCTTGAAGCGAACGGCCGCCACGAAAAGCGTTTCGTTGCGTATGGCGCCGGCGGCGGATAGCTCGCGCGCGATCGTCGTGACCGAGGACCCTTCCTTCAGGAGCACAATGGCGTCCTCGACGAGGGGACCTGGCTTCTTGGCCTCCCGCCAGGCGAAATAGCCGCCGGCGCCGAGCGCGGCCGCCGCCAGAAGCCCCAATAATCCAATGAAGACTATGATCGACCGCAGCGCGCCGCCGCTCGAATGATGATCGCTTTCCGCCCGCATCAGCCCACTTGATCCTTCGCCCGGGCCGATACTAACCGTTCGCCCGGCGCATCACCAGACAGGCGTTGGTGCCGCCAAAGCCGAAGGAGTTGGAGAGCACGGTGTCGATGCGCTTTCTGACCGCCTTTCGCGGCGCCAGATTGATCGGCGTTTCAACTGACGGATTCTCAAGGTTGATCGTCGGGGGCGCAACGCCGTCGCGCATGGCGAGGAGACAGAAAATCGCTTCGACGGCGCCGGCGGCGCCAAGAAGGTGGCCGATCGAAGACTTCGTCGATGACATCACAAGACCATCGGCGGCGGCGCCGAAAAGGCGTTCGACCGCGCGCAGTTCGATTTCGTCGCCGAGCGGCGTCGATGTGCCATGGGCGTTGACATAATCGACCTCCCCCGGACCGATTCCGGCGCGCTTCAGCGCCATTTTCATTGCGCGGAATCCGCCGTCGCCGTCTTCGGCCGGCGCAGTGATGTGATAGGCGTCGCCGGATAGTCCGTAGCCAATCACTTCGCCATAGATCTTTGCGCCGCGCGCCCTCGCATGTTCGTACTCTTCGAGAACGACCATGCCCGCGCCCTCGCCGATGAGGAAGCCGTCGCGATCGCGGTCATAAGGGCGCGAGGCCTTGGTCGGGTTGTCGTTGAAGCGCGTGGTCAGCGCCTTGCACGCCGCGAAGCCCGCGAGGCCGACCGGACAGATCGCCGCTTCGGCGCCGCCCGCGACCATGATGTCAGCATCGTCCCACATGATGAGCCGGGCCGCATCCCCGATCGCATGCGCGCCCGAGGAGCAGGCCGTCACCACCGCATGGTTGGGGCCTTTGAGGCCATGCCGGATCGACACCTGGCCGGAAACGAGATTGATGAGCCGACCGGTGATGAAGAAAGGAGAGACGCGCCGCGGGCCTTTCTCGGCCAGGAGCAGCGATTCCTTTTCAATGCCGGGCAGACCCCCGATGCCGGAGCCGACAAGGACGCCCGCGCGCTGGCGCTCCTCCTCGCTCTTCAGTTCGATGCCGCTGTCCTTGAGAGCCATCGCGGCGGCGGCGACGCCATAGAGAATGAAGTCGTCATTGCGCCGCTGCTCTTTCGGCTCCATCCAGTCGTCGGGATTGAATGCGGCCTCCGGCTCGCCCGCCGCGATCAGCTCCGAGCCGCCGCCATAGCCGTCGCTGCGCGGCACTTCGGCGCCAATCTGGCAGGCATAGTCGGCGGTGTCGAACTTCAGGATCCGCCCGGCGGCGGACTCGCCGGCGACAAGCCGCTTCCAGCTAGCCTCGACGCCGGTCGCGAGCGGCGTAACAAGCCCGATCCCGGTCACGACGACGCGCCGCATGCCTCAGCCTCCGAGTTGAAACGCCCGCCTTAACATGGCGTGCGCGGCCGCACGCCGCAAGGGCGGGCGCCTCTTCCAATTCAATGACTTAGCTGGTTACGTGTCGGCCGGACTGAAGGGATTACTTCTTCTGTTCGCCAATGAACTTGATGGCGTCGCCGACCGTCTGGATGGTCTCGGCGGCGTCGTCCGGGATCTCGACGTCAAATTCTTCCTCGAACGCCATGACGAGTTCGACGATATCGAGGCTGTCCGCGCCGAGATCATCGATAAAGCTCGCCTTGGGCTCGACCTTGGCCGGGTCTACATCGAGATGTTCGACCACGATCTTTTTGACGCGCTCGCCGAGATCAGACATTGAAGGCTCCTTCGTTCCTGGGCCCTTTCCCAAAGGGCAAAGCGTCTCGCCGCGACCGGCCCAACGCGCTTCGATGACGGCGATTACGGCAAATTGTGATTTGTTGCAACGCCCGCGGGAAGCGGGCCAAGAAAGGCTTCTAGATCATGGCCATGCCGCCATTCACATGGAGAGTCTGGCCTGTCATATACCCCGACTCCTCAGAAGCGAGATAGACGGCCGCAGCCGCGATGTCTTCAGGCCTCCCCATCTGACCGGCCGGAATCCTGGAGAGGATCGCCGCCTTCTGCTGGTCGTTGAGCGCGTCCGTCATGGCGGTTGCGATAAACCCTGGCGCGATGCAGTTGACGGTGACGTTCCGCGTCGCGATCTCGGCCGCCAGGGACTTGGTCATCCCGATCATCCCTGCCTTGGAGGCGGCGTAATTGGCCTGTCCGGCGTTCCCCGTGACGCCAACGACCGAGGCGACGCCGATAATGCGTCCATAGCGCTGCTTGGTGAGCGTGCGCAGCGACGCCTTGGCAAGGCGGAAATACGACGTGAGGTTGATCCGGATCACATCGTCCCACATTTCCGCCTTCATCATCATCATGAGCATGTCGCGGGTGACGCCGGCATTGGCGACGACAATGTGCAGGCCGCCCATCTTTTCGACCGCGTCCTTCGGGAGCGCATCGACCGCATCGAGATCTGAAAGATTGCAGGGCGCGATGTGCACCCGCTCCTTGAGTTCGCCCGCGAGCGCCTCAAGCTTTGCGAGGTTTGTGCCGGAGAGCGCGACCGTCGCTCCCTGGGCGTGAAACGCCTTGGCGACGGCGCCGCCAATGCCGCCCGACGCGCCAGTGACCAGCGCGCATTTTCCGGAGAGATCGAACATGGGATGAGCCTTTCGGTTTGAGTGCGGCGCCCGCGGCGGCGAACCAGATCTTGACTGAGACTAGCCTTTCGCGAACGCCTCGACATCGGCCGGCTCTCCGACCGAGATGATCGACGCGTCTTTTGCTGTGCGTTTCACGAGTCCGGCGAGCACCTTTCCGGTCCCGATCTCAACGAACTTATCGACGCCCTGCCCCGCCATGTAGCTGACGCTCTCGGTCCAGCGAACGCGGCCCGTCACCTGGCGGACGAGGAGCGCGCGGATTTCATCCGGGCTCGATGTTTCCTTCGCCGTCACATTAGCGACAAGCGGCGTTACTGGCGGCGCGATGCGAGCCCCGGCGAGCGCTTCCTCCATGCGTTCCGCGGCGGAAGCCATCAGCGAGGAATGGAAGGGCGCGGAAACGGGCAGGAGCTTCGCCATCTTGGCGCCGAAGCCCTTCGCCTTTTCGCAGACGGCTTCGACGCGCGCCTTCGCGCCGGAAATGACGATCTGGCCTGGCGCATTGTCATTGGCGATTTCGCAGACGCCCTCGCCCGGCGCTGCAGCGATCGCCTTCTCGGCGCCTTCGATATCGGCGCCGAGGAGTGCGGCCATCGCGCCCTCGCCCGGGGCAACGGCGGCCTGCATGGCCTCGCCGCGAATGCGGAGCAGACGGGCGGTCTCAGCGAGCGCCAGCGCGCGCGCGGCGCAAAGGGCTGAATATTCGCCGAGAGAATGTCCGGCTGCGAACATGCAATTCTCAACATCGAGGCCCGCCTCCTTTTCAAGCACGCGCAGCGCCGCGATCGAATGCGCCATCAGCGCCGGCTGCGTATTGGCGGTCAGGGTCAGCACCTCCATCGGTCCGTCCCACATGAGCCGGGAGAGCTTTTGTCCGAGCGCGTCATCGACCTCCTCGAAGACCTCGCGCGCGACGGGAAACGACTCGGCGAGGGCGCGGCCCATGCCGACCGCCTGACTCCCCTGCCCCGGAAAAATCAGCGCGCGCGCCATGAGTCCTTCTCCCTTCAGCCCCGCCAGAATGCGGGGGTGAGCAACACCAGCAGCGTGAAGAATTCAAGCCGTCCGAGGATCATGGCGAGGGAGAGCAGGAGTTTTGCGCCATCGGACAGGCGCTCGTAGTTTCCCGCCGGACCAATAACTTCGCCGAGTCCCGGTCCGACATTCCCCAGCGCCGACGCAGCGCCGGAGAGCGCCGTCACGAAATCGACCCCAAGCGCGGCGAGCGCCAGCGTAAATAGCGCCGCCGATATCAGGTAAGCGACCAGAAACGTCAGGATAGCGACCTCGACTTCCGGCCCGATGCGGCGCGTTGAATAAGTCACGACCACTGTCCGTGACGGACTCACCAGACGGTGGAGATGCGCGACCGCAAGCATCAGCAGTATCTGAAGCCTGTAGACCTTGATTCCTCCAGAGGTTGAGCCCGAACATCCGCCGACGAACATCAGAACAAAGAAGAATCCGACCGCAAAATGGCCCCAGTCCTGAAAATCGCCGCTCGCGAAGCCGGTCGTTGTCACAATCGACACCGTGTTGAAGGCTACGAGGCGCAAGGCGTCGGCGAAGGATGCGTCGAGCGCGCCCATCGCCGAGGGCGTCATCAGGAGGATCGCAATCAGGATGAACCCGATATAGGCCCGCGCCTGGACGTCTCCGACCAAGACTCCGGGATTTCCTTCGCGGATGGACCGGATGAATGCGACGAATGGCAGCGCGCCCGCGCACATGAAAACGACAGCCGCCCATTCAATGGCCGGCGATTCGAACCAGGCGAAAGAGGAATCATGGGTCGAGAACCCGCCCGTCGCCACGGTCGTCATGGCATGCGCGACAGCGTCGAAGGCGGACATGCCGAGCACGGCGTAAGTCACGGAGCAAAGGACGATCAGGCCGAGATAGACGCCCGCGATCCACAAAACGAAGTCGAGGCTGCGGGAGAAGACCTTGTCGGACTGGTCGGAGCTCTCGGTTCGAAAAATCTGCATGCCGCCGACCCGGAGGATAGGCATGATGATGATGGCGACGACGACGATGCCGATCCCGCCAAGGAAATTCAGCATCGCACGCCAGAACAATATGGATTGCGGCGTTTCTTCGAGATTGGTGAATACCGTGGCCCCTGTCGTGGTCAGGCCTGACGCAGCCTCAAAATAACCGTCGATCAGGGTGCGGCCTTCGTCAACAAACGGAATTCCGGCGAGAGCCGGAGCTACAAGCCATGCGAGACCGGTGGTCAAGAACGCCTGCCGGCGCGTCAGCTCGGTCGTCTCGCGCCCTGAGGTCACGATGATCAGAGTCGCTCCGACAAAGACGTTAATTGCGATGGCATAGGTGAAGGCGGACGATCGGCCCTCGCCCGCCGCAATATCGAAAGCGAGCGGGACGATCATCAGACCGGCGAGGCCAAGCACTACCGCGCCGATAATGCGGAAGACGGGCATGACGCGGATCAAGGGAAGGGCGCTCCCGGCGCTTCGCCGGCCCGGAGCCCCGTCCGCCTGATCACAAGGGCCCGCGCCCCATGGGGGCTCGGGCGGCCGGGAATATCCCCTCTGACCGTCATAATGGGGCCGGGCTCTAGACCAATTCGCCCAGCCTTGCATCCTCAACGTCGATGGGCTATGCCCCGCGGCTTCACGAGCGACGGTCGGTTCTGGCCCCATTCCGGGGTTGTGCGGGATGTCCCGCCGCGGGACCGAGCCGAAGGCTCTCGCGTCTCCAGCCGCACGCGAAGAGTCTCCGTCGCCAGACGAGGAGCTGGCTGCATGCCTTTCTACGAGCATATCTTCATTGCGCGCCAGGACATCTCGCCCGCGCAGGTCGAGGCCCTGACCGAAACCTTGCAGAAGATCGTCGCCGAAAACGGCGGCAAGGTCGAAAAGTCAGAATATTGGGGCCTGCGAAGCCTCCAATACAAGATCAACAAGAATCGCAAAGGCCACTATAGCCTGTTCAATATTTCGGGTCCGGCGTCGGCCGTGCATGAGCTCGAACGCCAGGAGAAGATCAACGACGATATTCTGCGGTCGTTGACCATCCGCGTCGAGGAGCTCGACCCCGAGCCCTCGCCGGTCCTGTCGCGGCGCGACCGCGGCGGCGACCGCTTTGAGGGCGACAAGCCGGCAGGCGATCGCGGCGGCTTCCGCGACCGCGGCGAGCGTGATCGCGGCGGCTTCGGCGGCTTCGGCGGCGGCGATCGCGGCGGCAAGCGCTGGTAGAAAAGGAACGACATCATGGCCAAACCCTTCATGCGCCGGCGCAAGACCTGCCCGTTCTCGGGCGCGGACGCCCCCAGGATCGATTACAAGGACCCGAAGCTCCTGCAGCGTTTCATATCGGAGCGCGGCAAGATCGTGCCGTCGCGCATCTCTGCGGTTTCGCAGAAGAAGCAGCGCGAACTCGCACAGGCGATCAAGCGCGCGCGCTTTCTCGCGCTGTTGCCCTACGCATCGGAGTAAGCCGTCATGACTGAAGTCATTCTCCTTGAGCGGGTCGAAAATCTCGGCCAGATCGGCGACGTAGTGAAAGTGAAGCCGGGCTTCGCCCGCAACTTCCTCCTGCCGCGCAAGAAGGCGCTGCGCGCCAACGAGGCCAACAAGAAAATCTTCGAAGGCCAGCGCGCCGAACTCGAAGCCCGCAATCTCGAACGCCGAAAGGAGGCCGAGGCGGCCGCCAAGCGCATCGACGGCAAGCAGTTCGTCGTCATCCGCCAGTCTTCCGAAATGGGCGCGCTCTATGGTTCGGTGTCGGCCCGCGACATCGCCGAGGCCGCAGCGGAGGGCGGCGTCAGGATCGATCGCGCGCAGGTGCGCCTCGACAAGCCGATGAAGACCCTCGGCATCTTCCCGGTGCGGGTGATGCTGCACCCGGAAGTCTCGGCCAGGATTGACATCAATATCGCCCGTTCGCCCGAGGAAGCCGAGCGCCAGGCGCGCGGTGAAAACATCCTCGCGCGCGAGGAAGAGGCAGCGCCGGAGGAGCCGCAAGGCGCAGAATTCTTCGACGAAAATGCGAACCGCCCGGCTGAGGACTCTGCAAGGAACGCCTGACGCCTCTGTCCCGTGTGGGAAAATTGGAAAACCGGCCGCTCGACGGCCGGTTTTTTTTATGGTGTCTCTCGCCTCCCCCGCCGCGGGAAGACGGCGGCCTCCTGCAACTGCGACCGGACATCATGGCGGACGGACCGAACATCGCTCCCTCGAATTCGAACCGGACGCCGGCTGAAGATCGCATCCCCCTCAGCCTTGAAGCCGAGCAGGCGATTCTCGGCGCGATCCTGTTCGACAACGAGGTCTATTACCGCGTTTCGTCCTATCTGAAGGCGGAGCATTTCTACGATCCAATCCACCAGCTCATTTATGACGCCTGCGGACGATTGATCGGCTCGGGCCGCGTCGCGACTCCCGTCATCGTCGAAACTTTCCTCGCCTCCAGCAAGGGCTTCGTGGAAGCGGGCGGGCGGCGCTACCTTGAGACCCTTGCGGCCTCGGTGCCCTCGACCGCGTCGGCGCCGGATTTCGCCCGCGTGGTCTTTGACCTTGCCCTCAGACGCGGCCTCATGGCCTTGGGCTCGGAGATGATCGAGCGTGCGCGCGACGGCGGCCTTGACGACGAGCCGCAGCGCCAGGTCGAGGAAGCCGAGCAGTCGCTCTACAAACTGGCCGAAACCGGGAAGTATGGCGGAGGCTTCAAAACATTTCGGGCCGCCATCGCCGAGGCCATCGACATCGCCAACGCTGCGGTCCAGCGCGAGGGGGGGCTTGCCGGCATCACGACGGGGCTCAGAGACCTCGACAGCATGCTCGGCGGGCTGCATCCGACCGACCTCATCATCCTTGCAGGGCGCCCCTCCATGGGCAAGTCCTCGCTCGCGACGAATATGGCGGTCGCCGCCGCCAGGGCCTACCGGCCCGAGAAACAGCCCGACGGCTCGATCAAGGCGGCTGACGGCGCCGTTGTCGGCCTCTTCTCCCTTGAGATGGCGGCCGAGCAGCTCGCGACCCGCATCATCTCCGAATTCTCGAATGTGCCCTCGAACGAGATCCGGCGCGGCGAGGTCAGTCAGGAAGCATTCGACCGGGTCTATCACGCCGCGCGCGACCTCGAGAACCTGCCGCTTTTCATCGACGACACGGGCGGCCTCTCCATCGCCCAGCTCGCCGCGCGCGCACGGCGCCTCAAGCGCCAGCATGGCCTCGGGCTGCTCGTCGTCGATTATCTCCAGTTGCTCGTCGGCTCGGGCAAGCGCGCCTCCGACAACCGTGTGCAGGAGATTACTG
>CAYTVQ010000022.1:0-17821 GCA_964441615.1 uncultured Caulobacterales bacterium
CTTTTCGAGCACCTCATGTTCAACGGCTCGGAGCACTATGACGGCGAGTGGTTCCTCCCGCTTGATGAGGTCGGCGCGACCGATGTGAACGGCACGACCTGGTTCGATCGCACCAACTACTTCCAGACTGTTCCGACGACAGCCCTCGAACGCGTGCTGTGGATGGAATCGGACCGGATGGGCCACCTCCTCGGCGCCGTGACCCAGGAAAAACTCGATGAGCAGCGCGGCGTGGTGCAGAACGAAAAGCGCCAGGGCGACAACCAGCCCTATGGCCGCATGGAATATGCGACGCTTGCGGGACTGCTGCCCGCCGGCCATCCTTACAGTCATTCGACCATCGGCTCGATGGAGGATCTCGACGCAGCCTCGCTTGAAACGGTGAAAGAGTGGTTCCGGGAATATTACGGCGCCGCCAACGCTGTGCTGGTGCTGGCCGGCGACATCGACGCAAAAGCAGCTCGACCGCTTGCCGAGAAATATTTCGGAGACATTCCCTCAGGACCGCCGCTTACCCGAGCGAAGTCGAACGCCCCGAAGCTCCAGACCAGCAAGCACGAAGTCCAGTATGACCGCGTTCCGCAGGTTAAAATCGACCGCAACTGGGTCGCCCCGGGACGCACAACGCGCGAAGCAGTTCTGCTCAATCTCGCCGCGGATGTTCTCGGCGGCGGCAAGACTTCGCGGCTTTACAAGAAGCTGGTTGATGAGTTGCAGATTGCAACCGCCGCCGTCGCCAGCATGCAGGATCACGAGCTCATGGCGTTCTTTTCGACGACCGTCGATGTGAAGCCGGGCCAGGATCACGCCGCCGCCGAAGCGGCCATGGAAGGCGTTATCGCCGAATTTCTCAGAGCCGGCCCGACCGCAGCCGAGGTTGCCCGCTCCAAGACATCGATCGAGGCGCGAATCATCCGCGGCCTCGAGAAGGTCGGGGGCTTCGGCGGCAAGGCCGTCACTCTCGCCGAAGGCGCTCTTTATGCGGATGATCCTGGGTTCATCCTGAAGCAGCTTGAGTGGCTGAGGTCGGCGACGCCGGCCGAGGTTCTTGCCGCGGCGCGCAGCGTCATGGAGGCGGGCCATTATCAGATCGCCGTTCACCCGTTCCCTGAGTACAGGACCTCCACATCGGCGGTGAACCGAGCGACAGGGCTCCCTCAGGTGACCTCGACGCCCGACCTCGCTTTTCCGGCAATCGAGGAGACGACGCTCTCAAATGGAATGAAGGTCGTTCTGGCGACAAGGCGCGCCATACCTGTCGTCAACGTCGCGCTCCAGTTTGACGCCGGCTATGCGGCGGACTCGGTCGGCGGCGCCAAGCTCGGGGTCGCGTCCTTCGCCGGCAACATGCTGGACGAGGGCACAAAACGACGTAGCGCACAGCAGATCGCGGAGGAGGCCGAAGGCCTTGGCGCCAATCTTGGCGTCGGATCCTCGCTCGACACGACGACCGCTACAGTATCAGCGCTGAAAGCCAACCTGGCGCCCTCGCTCGATCTTCTCGCCGACATCGTGCGCAATCCGGTGTTCGACCAGACGGAGATCGACAAGCTGCGCGGCCGCTGGCTGGCGCGGATCGAGCAGGAGAAGGCGAACCCGGTGCAGCTTGCGCTGCGTCTTCTGCCTCCGGAGCTGTACGGGCCGGGTCATGCCTATGGCGTTCCGTTCACAGGCTCGGGAACGACAGAATCGGTCAAGGCGCTGACGCGCGAGGATCTGGTCAGGTTCCATGAGACATGGCTGCGACCGGACAACGCCACCATCTTTGTCGTCGGCGACGCGACTTTGGCTGAAGTGAAGCCGCTGCTGGAGCGTAGCTTCGCCTCCTGGCGAGCGCCGTCAAAGCCGAGGCCCGCCAAGAACATCGCAACCGTCGCCAGGCCCGCCAAAGGCAAGGTCATCATCGTCGATAAGCCGAATTCGCCACAATCGCTCATTCTCGCAGGCGTCGTCGCGCCGCCGACGGGGGCGCCGAACAATGTCGCCATCAACGCCATGAACGACGTCATCGGCGGGCAGTTCAATGCCCGCATCAACATGAATCTCCGCGAGGAGAAGAGTTGGGCCTATGGCGCCTACACCTTCCTTCAGGAAGCAAGAGGTCAGCGCCCCTATCTTGTCTACGCGCCGGTGCAGACCGACAAGACCAAAGAGTCGGTCGCAGAACTCCTGAAGG
This sequence comes from uncultured Caulobacterales bacterium, assembly GCA_964441615.1. GTDB lineage: Bacteria > Pseudomonadota > Alphaproteobacteria > Caulobacterales > Parvularculaceae > Amphiplicatus. The sequence continues at coordinate 2,177 of CAYTVQ010000022.1, forward strand.
AGCTGAATGCATTCATCACGACGGCGCCGGCCAAGCCCGATGAAATTCAGCGAGTGGTCTATTCGAACACGCGCTCGCTGCCTGGCTCTTTCGAAACCGGCGGCGCCCTGCTCAGCTCTCTCCTCGACAGCGCGAGGTTCGGACGATCATGGACCTATCCGACCACGCTGAAGGGCGCCTATGAGAGCCTCACGGCCAGCGAAATCGGCGCTGCGGCGGCCGAAACTGTCCATCCCGACAGCCTCATCTGGGTCATCGTCGGCGATCGCGCGAGGATCGAACCGGGCATTCGCTCGCTTAATATCGGCGATGTCGTGGTGAAATCGGCAAGCGATCTTTAGACTGAGGAATCGCATTCAGGTGCGGTCCCTTGGAAAGGGGGCCGCGCCATCGGGGCGGCCTTCTTTCTCGTCGGTCCAGATGTCGAGGCCCTTGCCCGAAGGGGCTGGCGCCGGGGCCTTGCCGGCGAGGCGGCGCAGTGAGCCGAAGGCGCGCCCCGCATTCCACAGCCAGTTGGCGGCAATCCAGCCGAATTCGCCAAACCATTTGCGGAAATAGCGCGAGCGCGACGCGTAATAATAGGCAGGAAGCCGTGCGCCGCTCAATCGGCTCTCCTCAACTCTTGAGGACGCGCCGATCAGATGCATCACCTCGGCTCCGCCGCAGACCGCAATGCGCCATCCTGCCGCCGCAGCGCGCCGGCAATAATCGACATCCTCGAAATAGAGAAAATAGCCTTCGTCGAGCGGCCCGATTTCATCGATCATCTTTCGGCGGAGCATGACGCAGGGAAAGCCGATCCAATCGGGTCGCGCGGGTTCGGCCGGAAAAATCGGCACAACGGCGCCTCGGAAGATACGGTGCAGAAGGTCGTAGCCGGCCGCCTCGATGAACTCGCCGAAGGGCGATGGAAAGCGAAATCGGCTGATCTGGTCCTTGCCGTCAGGCCCCACGATTCTTGAACCGAGAATTCCCAGGCCCTCGTCGGACTGCATTTCAGTCAGCATCGCGGAGAAGGCCCCCGGCCGCACCAGCGTGTCGCTGTTGAGCAGGACCGCAAACTCCGATTGACAGGCGCGAAGGCCGATATTGTTCCCGCCGGCATACCCTGCGTTCGCCGGCGACAAGATGACGTCAACAGGAGCGCCTGGGGGCAGTCCGACCCGCCAGTGCGACAGGCGTGCGGCGGAATCGTCAGGCGAGCCGTTATCGACAATGAGAATATTGGCGTCGAGGCCGGCGATGTCGGCGAGCGCGGACTTCGCGCAAGCGATGGCGAGGTCCGGCGTGGCGTAATTCAGAATGATGACCGAGCACTTCCGCAAGGAAGCCGCGCCCCAAGTGACCTCATCGGGAAGACTTAGCTTGGTTTGGAGCAATGGGAAGCAGGTTCCGCCGCGTCCCCGCATTGCCGCGCCGGTGGGTTTCGGCTAGAGCGCCATCGAAAACGCAGGTCGGCGGCGCTTCCAAAGGCCGCGCGACCCCCGGCTCGAACGCAAATCCAGGGAGTTTCCTATGGCCCGAACGAAGATCGCGATGATCGGCTCCGGCATGATCGGGGGCACGCTCGCCCACATCGCCGCGCAGAAGGAGCTTGGCGACATCGTGCTCTTCGATATCGCAGAAGGCATCCCTCAGGGAAAGGCGCTCGATATCGCCGAGTCCGCGCCGATAGACGGCTACGCTTCAAACCTGAAGGGCACTCAGGACTACAAGGACATCGAGGGCGCTGATGTCTGCATCGTAACCGCCGGCATTCCGCGCAAGCCCGGCATGAGCCGCGACGATCTGCTCGGCACGAACCTCAAAGTGATGAAGTCGGTTGGCGAAGGCATTGCGCGCTATGCGCCCAAATCATTCGTGATCTGCATCACCAATCCGCTCGACGCGATGGTTTGGGCCCTGCAAAGGTTCTCGCGCGTCCCGGCGAACATGTGCGTCGGCATGGCGGGCGTCCTCGATTCGGCACGATTCCGCTATTTCCTCGCCGAGGAGTTCAACGTCTCGGTCGAGAGCGTCACGGCCTTCGTCCTTGGCGGGCATGGCGATCAGATGGCCCCGATCGTGCGCTATTCAACCGTCGCCGGAATTCCGCTGCCTGATCTCGTCCGGATGGAATGGACGACCCAGGCGCGAATCGACGCCATCGTCGAACGCACGCGCAAGGGCGGCGGCGAGATCGTTGCGCTCTTGAAAACCGGTTCAGCCTTTTATGCGCCGGCGGCGTCAGCCATCCAGATGGCGGAGGCCTATCTTAAGCACCAGAACATGGTCCTCCCTTGCGCGGCGCAGCTGACCGGCCAGTACGGCCTCAAGGATATCTATGTCGGCGTCCCGGTCGTGCTTGGCGCCAAGGGCGTGGAGCGCGTCATCGACCTCAACCTCACCTCCGAGGAGAGAGCGATGTTTGACAATTCGGTCGCCTCGGTCCGCGAACTGATGGATGCCTGCCGCAAACTCGATCCGAGCCTCAATTAATGGACGGGTTCGGGCGTTTCACCGCTTGGTCCTGATCACTCGGACCGAACTCTTCGGCAAGTCCGCAGGTCCGGACCAGAAGCCCTGCGTGAAGCGGCGGCTGCTCCCAGGATGACCGGAATAGAAGCCCTGCGTGCGCACAATGCGCCATGGCGGACGGCGACACTCGACGATGATGACCTGAGTATCCGGCATCGATTGCGCGGACCCCGCCCCGGCAAGTTCATCCTCAACCGGCCTCGGCGCCCGATAGACAGTTACGCCCGCTGTCGATGCGCGTTCGACGCCTGACGCGCCAGTCGAACCTCGCCACACGGTCACGGCGCCCGCGTCCGCCATCGCTGCATCGCTGACCAAGAGAAGCGCTGTCGCCGCTCCGGCCATCATGATTCTTGCCATCGCAGAAACTCCAACCCAAGCCCGTGCGATCATGCGCTGCGCGGCTTGGGACCGCAATGTCGGCGCGCGTGGGGCAGGACAAGTTTGGCGCAAATTGCGCCTGTCGCGCGAAATCTTCAGCCGGCGCACGCCTCTCGCGCTAAATGGCGTTTGATTCGGCGGCGCAAACCGCGCCAGTGTCGTTCCCCCATGAAGATCCTCTACTCGCACCGAACCAAGTCCGCCGACGGCCAGTATGTGCATATCCGCGCCCTCACCGACGCCCTAAGGGCGCGGGGACATGACATCATTATGGCGGGTCCTGACGATCATGGCCCGGCGGCGACCCGAAAGCTGGAGCATGGCGGCGGCGTCAGCGCCAAGGCCATCCTGCCCAAGCCGCTCTATGAGGTCGCAGAACTCGCTTATTCGCTGCCGGCCTATCTTCGCCTCGCTCGCGCCGCATCGGCCGGGAGGCCGGACGTCCTCTACGAACGCTACAACCTATTTTATCATTCGGGTGTGAGGCTCGCCCGCGCGAGGAAATTGCCCTTTCTCCTTGAAGTGAATGCGCCGCTGGCGGAGGAACGCGCCAGGCATGGCGGACTTGCGCTGAGGGGCCTCGCCCGACGAAGCGAGGCGGCGATCTGGCGCGCCGCCGACAAGGTGCTGCCGGTGACGAACGTCCTCGCGCGCATGGTCGAGGCGGCCGGCGTTAGACCCGAGAACATCGTCGTCATTCCCAACGGCGTCGATGCGGAATTCCTGAGCGACATCGATCCGCGACCCGTACGCTCGCGCTATGGACTGGACGGCAAGATCGTGCTTGGCTTCACCGGCTTCGTACGCGACTGGCACGGCGTCGATAGGATCATTCGCTACCTCGCCCGCGCCGCCCGCCCTGACCTGCATCTGCTCGTCGTCGGCGACGGCGACGTGCGCAATGCGCTTGAGGATGAAGCGACACGGCTTGGCGTGGCGACACAAATGACCATTACGGGCGTGGTGCAGCGAGAGCATATGGCGCAGCATGTGGCCGCCTTTGACATCGCGCTGCAGCCGGCCGTCGTCCCCTACGCCTCGCCGCTGAAACTGATTGAATACATGTCGCTCGGCAAGGCGATCATTGCGCCGGCATGCGACAACATCAAGGAACTGCTGACCGACGGTGCTGACGCAATTCTGGCGCCCCCGGATGACGAGGCGGCGCTGCATCATCGCCTCAACGTGCTTGTCAGCGACCGGGCCCTGCGCGAGAAACTTGGCGATGCCGCCCGCGAGAGCGTCAGGCGGCGAGATCTCACCTGGGCGGGCAACGCCAAGAGAGTAGAGCGCCTTGCGCTGGACCTTCTGGAGCGAAAGCAATGACCATCGAGCTGGCGACGAACCGACTAATCCTGCGTCCGCTTGCGCCCGCGGATTTTGAACCGCACGCCGCGATGATGGCGGACCCCCGCGTCGCGCGCTTCCTCACTCCCGACAGAATCCCGCCGCCGCGCCCCGCCGCGTGGCGCGCATTCGCCAGCATGATTGGACACTGGTCGATGCGGGGTTTCGGGTTCTTCAGCGCATTCGAAAAGGATACGGGCCTATGGGTCGGCCGCGTGGGCCCGTGGATGCCCGAGGGATGGCCGGGCCTCGAATGCGGCTGGAGCATTTCGCCGGAGCACTGGGGCATGGGCTACGCGCCGGAGGCGGCGGTCGCTGCGATCCGGTGGGTCTTCGACCTGAAACCGGCCCTGCCCCGCATCATCTCGCTGATCGACCCGATGAACGACAAAAGCCAGGCTGTGGCGAAGAAGGTCGGCGAGACGAGGACGGCCGAAAAATTCCGGTTCGACGAGAACACGATGCTTGACGTTTGGGCGGCGGAACGCAAGGCATGGCTGGAGCAGTTTGGGTAGCGCCTTGCTTCTTATCAGCACATTCATCGCGCGCAGCGAGATCGAGGGCGTCGGCGTCTTCGCCGCCGAGCCTGTACGACGGGGCATGCGGATTTCGCGCTTCGATCCCGATTTCGACCGACTTATTCCGACAAGAGACTATCTTGCCGCGCCCCCTTACCTGAAATCACTGCTTGACCGTTATGCTTTCCCCCATCCGAAGATGCCTGAGTTCATCGTCTATGAAGTCGATAACTCGCGCTTCATGAACCACTCCCCGGATCCCAATACCGACTATTCGGATTTCGCCGCGGGCGTGGCGCTTCGCGATATAGCCGCCGGCGAAGAGCTTACCTGCGACTACAACAGCTTTTTCAAACAGTTCGAGCTTCTGCCGCCCGAGCTTCAGCTGCACACCAAGGCTTGACCTCCGGGGCTGGACGCGGACGCTGAAGTCCGCACGGCTTGACGCGTCGTGGCCGAGGCGCAACAAGACCTTGCTTTCACGGGGTATCAGATGCGCGTTCTTGTCGCCCTTCTTGTCTCGATCGCATTGCACGCGTCCTCCGCAGCAGAGGGGCCGCTGCAACTGACGCAAGATCAGCAGCGCGTCGTCGATCGTCTGATCGCGCGAGCAGAGGCCGACGAGACGGCCTGGCGGCTGACCGAGAGCCTAACGACGGAGGTCGGGGCCCGCCTCGGCGGCAGCGAAGCCGAAGCGCGCGCGAGAGATTGGGGCGTTCGGCAACTGAAGTCTCTCGGTTTCAGGAATGTCCGTATCGAGACTTATGAGATGCCGGCGTGGTCGCGCGTGAGCGAGATGGCCGAAATCTCCTCGCCATTCCCGCAAAAGCTTGCGGTTACGGCGCTCGGCAACTCAATCTCGACCCCGGACGGCGGCGTTACGGCTGAAGTCGTGCGCTTCGATTCCCTCGAAGCGCTGAAGGCGGCGCCGATGGCCGGGCTTGAAGGCAAGATCGTCTTCGTCGATGAAAAGATGGCGCGCACGCAGGACGGATCGGGCTATGGCGTCGCTGTCGCCAAGCGCTCCGGCGCCGCCGTCGAGGCTGGCCGGCGCGGCGCGGCGGCGGCGATCATTCGCTCAGTGGGCACTGACAGTCATCGCAACCCCCACACCGGCAACATGAATTACGGCGAAGCGCCCCTGAAGGTTCCAGCCGCGGCCCTGTCCAATCCCGATGCCGACCAGCTTGCGCGGGCGCTCGAACGGTCAAAATCCGTCAAGGTGAAGCTCACGCTTGCGACTGCGGCCAATCCGGCCGCCCAATCCGGAAACGTCATCGGCGAAATCCCCGGCCGCACCGACGAGATCATCGTGATCGGCGGCCATCTCGACAGCTGGGATCTCGGAACCGGAGCCGTGGACGACGCTGCGGGCATCGGCATCACCGTCGCGGCGGCGAAGCTGCTCGCTGACACGATCGGCAAACCTCGCCGCACCATTCGCATTGTCATGTGGGGCGCCGAAGAGGTGGGTCTTCATGGCGCGAGAGCTTATGCGGACAAGCACAAGGCCTCGCTCGACAAGCACATTCTCGCCGCGGAAAGCGATTTCGGCGCCGGCCGGGTGTGGAGGTTCCGTTCGCGGTTCGGCGAAGCGGCCCTGCCCAAAGCGGCGGCGATCGCGACTGCGCTGAAGCCGCTCGGCGTCGCCCCCGGAGACAATCAAGCGGGCGGCGGCGCCGATGTCGGACCCTTGCGGGCGGCGGGCGTACCGGTTTTTGACCTCAGTCAGGATGGCCTCGACTATTTCGACCTGCATCACACGGCGGACGACACGCTCGACAAGATCGATCCACAGGCGCTGAAACAGAATGTGGCCGCCTGGGCCGTCACGCTCTATCTTGCATCGGAACTGCCCGGCGGCTTCCGCGCGGATGCGGCGCCCGTTTCGGCGAATTAAGCCTCGTCAGAGGCGCTGCATGAATTAGGATTGACCATGAACACCATGCGTAATTTGACGGTTTCACTCACGCTTCTCGGCCTTGCCGCCTGTTCAAGCGCAGAAAAGCCTGACGCGGCGATCGCCATCTCGCCTGAGAGTCCAGCGGGCCTAATTCGCGCAAGACCGATGGCGTCAGCGAAGCTGAACGAGGACAAGGCGCTTTCACGGATCGTTTTCGCTTCGTGCGCCCAGCAGAATGAAGATCAGTCGATCTGGGACAAAGTCGTCTCCGAAAATCCTGATCTCGTTCTTTACATAGGCGACAATGTGTATGGCGACGTGCGTTCCGGCGACAGGGCGCTCCCCGAGCTGAAGGCCGCCTACATGCGGCTTGCGGACTCTGAACCCTTTGCGCGCGTGCGCGCAGCCGCGCCGGTTCTGACCACCTGGGATGACCACGATTTCGGACTCAATGACGCCGGCGCGGACTTTGCGCTCAAGGACCAGTCCGAAAGGCTCTTCGAGTATGTCTGGGCCGTCGATCCCGACGATCCGCGCGCCAACCGTCCCGGCGTTTATGGCTCCTGGATCATCGGCGACAAGGGCAGGCGCGTTCAGGTCATCATGCTCGACACGCGCTATTTCCGCTCGCCCTTGAAACCCACCGACAAGATGAACGAGCGCGGCAAGGAGCGCTGGCTGCCAGACGCCGATCCAGCCAAGACCATGCTCGGCGACGCGCAATGGGCCTGGCTCGCCGAAGAGCTGAGGAAGCCGGCAGAGCTCCGCCTTCTGGTCTCCTCCGTGCAGGTGCTGTCGGAGGGCCATGGCTGGGAGGCTTGGAGACTGCTGCCAACAGAGCGCGAGAAGCTCTACGAACTTGTCAGGGACGTGAAGAACCTTGTCGTGCTTTCGGGCGATCGCCACTCGGCCGCGCTCTACCGCAAGGCGATCGGGCAGAACCGCACATTGTTCGAGGCGACATCGTCCTCGCTCAATCTGCCGGCGTCGAAATGGCGCGCGCAGTCCGGCGACACCTGGGTCGAGCCCGATCCGAACCGGTTGGGCGACATGTATTACGACCCTAACTATGGGCGCATTGACATCGACTGGGCGGCGCGAAAGGCGGTCTTTTCCATAAGGAGCGCCGACGGCGGCGAAGTGACATCCGAAACCCTGACGCTTCAGCCGTGAGGAGTGGAGGCGTGCGCGCTTCGGGGTTTGAGAAAGTTCTCGATGGTTACCGCGTGCGCATGCGCGAGGAGCGCGAGAAGATGGAAGGCATGTCGGCGGATGACTTTCGCCGGCGCGTTGATGAGTTTCTGCTGCCGATTGGCGAGGAGGTCGCCCGCTTCCTCATTGACCTGGCCGTTGGCATGAACGCCAAGAGGATTGTCGAGCTCGGCACATCTTACGGATTTTCGACGCTCTATCTCGCCGAGGCGGCGCGCCGCACGGGCGGGCGTGTGGCGACCTACGACCTGTCCGCCGACAAGCAGACCTATGCGCGGGCGCGGCTCGCCGAGGCCGGTCTTGCAGACTTCATCGACTGGCGCTGCGGAGACGCACTGGAGTTGTTGCAGCTGGAAAAGGCGCCCGTCGATCTCGTCCTTCTCGACATCTGGAAGGATCTATACGTCCCCTGCTTCGACCTCATTTACCCCAAGCTTGGGCCGGGCGCGGCCGTCATCGCCGACAACATGATACGCCCCGAGTCGGCGCGCCCGGACGCTGAACGCTACCGCGCGGCGGTGCGGGCGAAAGGGAATATGGAAGCCGTGACGCTGCCCATCGGCAACGGCATCGACATCGCGCGGCGAATGAGCTGAGCGGTCAGCCGGCTTCGGCGGCGCGCTTCAGGTTTGCGAGGCCTTTTTCGTAATCCTTGCCGACCATCGCGTCCATGAAGAAGCCCATATAGGTCGAGATGGGCTGCATGTAGACCGGCACCCCCTCGCGCATGCGGGTATCGAGCGACCATGTCACTTTGGTTCCCTCGGCGATCGGTTCGAGACTGATGGCGGCGGCCGCAACGCCCATGTCGCCGAAGTCGAGAGCATAATCGACATGCGTCGGCGGATTGAGCGATACGATCTCCTGGCTGCCGTCGCCGAGCTTCTTCGATTTCCAGATCTGCTTTTGCCCGACGCCCTCGCCGGTGACCTCCTGCGTCATCGCGGGATCCATTGCGCTCCAGGGTTGCCACTTGCCCGACTCGTTGAGGTCCGCCACCAGCGCATAAATCCTCTCCGGCGGCGCCTTGACGACGATCGAGCGTTCGACATGCGCCTTGTCCGGCAGCACGAAACCGAGCGCGATCAACACGACGAAAAGCCCGGCAATACCGATCAGAATCTTCTTCACCATGTGTCCGCTCCTCTGAGGTCAGGGGCGATTATAGCGCCGCGGGCGCAGCTGAAGGAACAGCTTCGCGGTTGCGCAGGTTGTTGCGCCGCAAAAGAAAAGCGGCCCCGAGGGGGCCGCCCGTCAGGCGCAACGTCGAGCTGGCGCTATTCCGCCGCGTCTTCCTTGCCGCCCTTTTCCGCCTTTTCGCCGATGCGCGCCGATTTGCCGGCGCGCTCGCGCAGGTAATAGAGCTTGGCGCGCCGGACCTTGCCGCGGCGGACGACCCCGATCGAGTCCACCATCGGAGAGTGCACCGGAAACACGCGCTCAACGCCTTCGCCGAAAGAAATTTTCCGGACTGTGAAGTTCTCGTTTAGGCCGCGGCCGGCCCGGCCGATGCAGACGCCTTCATAGGCCTGGAGGCGCTCGCGGTCGCCCTCTTTCACCTTCACATTGACGCGCAGCGTATCGCCGGGCGCAAATTCGGGCCGCTTCTTGCCAAGCTCGGCGACGTGCTCTTCTTCGAGCTGTTCAATGAGGTTCATCGGTCAGTACCCTTCGTTCTTCTTCTCCGGCCGGAGAGGACCGATCTGGCGATGCCTCTCGAAGAGGTCCGGTCGTCGCGCCCGCGTTATCTCTTCCGCCTTCGTCCGTCGCCAAGCCGCGACCCGCTTGTGGTCGCCAGACGTTAGCGCTTCCGGAATCTCCAACCCTTCGAAAATCCTGGGGCGCGTATACTGGGGGTATTCCAGCAGCCCCGCCTCAAAGCTTTCCTCAGCCAAAGATGCGGCCGAGCCCACTACCCCAGCAAGGAGCCGGACGCAAGCCTCGATAAGGGCCATGGCGGCCACCTCGCCCCCGGCGAGGACGAAGTCGCCAAGCGAGATTTCCTCAATATTCCTCGCGTCGATGAGACGCTGGTCTACGCCCTCGAACCGGCCGCAAAGGGCGATTAGGCCCGGCCCCGCCGCGAGCGCCCTCACCCGATCCTGGGTTAATGGCGCCCCTTTTGGCGAAAGGTAGATGAGCGGGCGGCCGGCCGGCGCGACGCTGTCGATCGCCGCCGCTAGGATGTCCGCCCGCATGACGAGCCCTGCTCCGCCACCCGCCGGCGTGTCATCAACCGAGCCATAGGGATTGTCCGAAAAGTCACGGATATTAACCGTCTCCAGGCCCCAAAGCTGCTCCGACCGCGCCCGCCCGAGCACCGAGGCGTCAAGCGGCCCCGGGAAGAGCTCCGGAAAGAGGGTGAGGACGGTCGCGCGCCACATGGACTTCTCCATGAACCCGGCGCGCCTGAGTTTCAATCGGCTGGGGTCGCGGCTTATGGGAGGATGGCGGCCGGCGACACATAATCCGGGTCGTGCGCAAAGGGGAGGTCGCCGCCCGAGCGCAGCGCGTCGAGCACTGCAGCGAAGTCGGTCCTGCATCTGAAAGGCAGCAGGCGCGCGGCGCGCCGCGCATCATACACCCGCCCGATGCTCGATGGCAGACGCCAGCCGCGCCGGGCGTAGAGTTCGGCCGCATCCGGAAAATGCCGGGAGACGACGGCCGGCGCGCCCCGCTTCAGCTCTGCCGCCTCGTCCCTTGAGAACGGGGTCAGCGCGGAGACGATGAAGATATCGAAGCCGATGCTGGGCGCGCGCGAGACGGCGGCGATATGCGCATCTGCTGCGTCCGCGACGGTCAGCCGCCGGTTGAGAAATTCATTCGCCTTGCGGTTCGGGCCGGAAAGATCACGATACGTATCGTCCTCTTCGGGAAAAAAGCGCCCCGTGCGCAGGATGACACAGTTGATCCCCGTATCAACATGGTGTGCGCGGCAGAGCGCCTCTGCAGCGAGCTTGGTTGCGCCGTAAATATTGCGCGGCGCCAAAGGACCGAAGGCCTCATCCATGAAAATGGCGGCGTCGCCCTTCTCTTCGTGAATCTCCTCAGAAACCATCAGCGACGTGGTTGAAGTGAAGACGAAGCGCCCGCATCCTGACTTACTTGCGTTCTCAAGAAGAACAAGCGTGCCGGTTACGTTGACGTCAACAAAGCTCTGCCGGGATCGGCGGATGATATCCGGCTTATGCAGAGCCGCAGCATGAATGACAGCGTCGATGCGTCTCTGCTCAAAGATGCTGGCGACGAGCGCCGCATCCGCTACCGAACCGATGATCTGCGTCTCGGGACCCGCCGCGATGTCAAGTCCGATCGATTCATGTCCCGCCGCCCGCAGCCGCGGCGCAAGAAAACGCCCAAGCCAGCCGGATGAACCGGTTACAAGCACGCGCATGGCCGTCTGCCGTCATTCCAGAGGATCAGTCCCGCTCTATGGCGATGATGTCGATCCGCTCCACCATGCGCACGGAGCGCGCGCCCCGGGCATCGCCCTCGACAATCAGCCATGGTCCGTCCTTTGGATCAATTTTCGCGCCATCTTTTCGGTCGGCGAGAATGATGACGTCCTTGCTGATAGTTCGATCAAAGTCGGCAAGGCCGAAAGCTACGCGATACCGGTCTCGCGCCGATACAAGGACAACCTGCGCAAGGGCTTCCGCCTTCAGGCGCTCGATCGGCGGAGCCACTCTCTCCAGCAGCGTCGCGACAGGGACACCCTCAAACTCATGGACCTCGCCATGAATCGAAACTGCCAGTCGAACTCGCGGCGCATTTTCCAATTCTGCGTCGGCAATTATGATCTCTCCGCCTGGGCCGCTGACGACGACGCCCCTTGATCCGGAGACGGGCGCAGACGCCGCTCCGACTAGCAAGAGCATGGACAGGAAAATCATCGGCCGCATAGTCGATCTGCTCCGATTACCGAGCCCCTTCAGCAGCTGCGTTTCTACTCGTTCCGTGTCGCGTGCTTGGCCCTGATGGGCGCCGTGCAGGAATTCTTTTCACCGGGAGCCAGGTTGCAGTCCGCGAAATTGCGTATCTTTCTGAAGGCGTCGCGCGCCGGACCGCCGCTGAAGGCCGCAAGGATCGGGCCGTTCTCCCTCGCCGCCGCCGTCGTTGCAGGAGCGCCCTCCTGCCACGAGATCAGTCCTCCCATCGCCTTCGGCGAAGGAGCATTGCAGGAGCGATGATAGACGACATCCAGCTTTCGCGCTTCATTGGATGGCTCGAATTCCACCTTGGCGATCATGCCGGCCGGGGTCTGGTTTAGCGCGTCATCGCCAAACTCTCTCCAGAACAGGCGCACGCGGCAATAGCCTGGGTTCTCGATTAAGTTGATCACTGCATAATCAAAAGCAAAAAGGATGTATTTCTTTCCGGGCTCGAGCAGGACCGGTTGAACCGCGAATTGGCCCGCGCGCTGGATCGCGAAGACGGGCTCATTCGACAGGGCCAGCTTGTTCGCCGGCCGCCGCGCTCCCTGGGGCGCGTCCGGCTGCATGCGTGGCGCAAGATCGGGCGCATAGTGGAAGAAAGCGTCGGTCGTCGGACCGAACTCAATGTCGAAAAGTCGCTTTTCGTATGGCGCCTTCGCACCAAAATCGACGCTCGCGAAAGTCTCCTCCTCGTCGAACCGGCCATTCTTGACCGCCGCGCGATAAAGCGACAGCGGAATGGCGTCGCGGGCCGATACGAAGCGGCCAAGGCGCGCGCGCCATTGCGGCTCGTAAACATTCGCCACCGCGCGCTCTTCCTGAAGCGGCTGCAGGAGATCGTAAAGGACGTCGGCGCGCTGGGCGACGCCGTCTCCAGCAGGAGGCATCTTGTGGGACGTGATCCCGGCAATCTCCATGTTGCGATCGAAGACGGGCGCGCCGCTGCTGCCATAGGTGATCGCCATTCGGTGCACGATGAGCGTACGCGCGTCCCTGTCCTTGCCGTCATCGGCGATGTCGACCGGCGAAATGAGATTGGCGATCGTTCCGCGATCGGCGCGCGCCGCGCCGCTCTTGCCTGCAAGGGACTCGTCGATCATGTCGCCCGGATAACTGACGATGGCGATGGGATCGCCGGCCTTCATCGCCGCCAGTTTCTCTTTCGCCGCCAACGGCAGCGACGGGCCCAGGACAAACTCGCCGGTCTCGGGATCGCGCGGCTCGACGAACAGCACGGCGGCGTCATTGGCGAGATCTCCAAGCGGCACGACGCGCGGATTCGTGACAAGGCTCTGCGGATCGATCGGCTGGACATCCTCCGCTACGCGCGTCAGCGCGCCGTAGCCGGCATGAAGGCGCTTGGCGTAAACCTTCAGGGGTTTGCCTGTAAACCTGTTCATGATCTGCACAGGGAATTCTTCATCGAAAACGTCCATCGCGCGCGCGACATGGCCCGCGGTGGCGAGAATCCCCTGCTCGCGATCGATGACGAAGGCCGTGCCCCAGCCGGGGCGGCGCGCCTCCTTGTTCTCGTACTGAAATGCGAGGTAAACGGAGGATTCTACTGCCTCGAGCGCATCGGGAACTATCACAGACTTGAGCGCCGCATCGGCGTCAGCGCGGGCGGCCATGACTTCCGTGCGCAGCAATTCTCCCTGGCGGAAGCGAGCAAACTCGCTGAGCGCCAGCCCTGTCGTGAGCGCGAATATGACGCCGCCGGCAAGCAGCCATTCCGCCGGCGCTGCCCTCTTGTTCCCCGCCATGCATCCCCCGCTTCCCTGCATGAAGACTAGCGCCCGAACTGACCAGGCGGCAAGTTCAGCGGCTATAGTTAATAATGGTCAACCCGGACTGCCCGGCAGATATTGGCGGCTGAGCGTCATTCGTCCGGCCGCCAAGTCTACGACCGGGACGGCGTCATCGCTGAAAGGAACGAGAATCGTCCGGTCGGCGGCCACCTTGACCTCAAGAATGTCGCCGGCGCCGAAATTGTGCATCGCCACGATCGAACCAACTGGGTCCCCCGCTTCGTCGACAGCAGCAAGGCCGAGCAGATCCTCAGCGTAGAATTCCGCCTCCCCCGCCGGCGGGAGCGCGTCGCGAGGGACATAGAGCTTGCGGCCGCTGAGCGCCTCCGCCTGCTCGCGCGTGGTGATTTCCGTCGAACGGGCGAGAACAAGGCCCCTATTCAGCACCCGCAGAACCTTGATCGAAAGAACTCGGCCGTCTTCAGTTGAGAGCGGTCCGTAAGCGGCGACGTTTTGTTCCGCTTCGGTGAAGGTGCGGATCTTGAAATCGCCTTTGACGCCGTGCGCGCCCGCAACGGCGCCGAGGCAGATACGTTTTCCCGCACTCATCCGACGCTCCGCGCCTGAAAGAGTCGGCCGCGTTCGGTCACGATGGCGACAAGAAGCGACAGAAATCCGAGGATGGCGAAGCCGGTCACAATGGGCATCGTTGTGCCGTCATACTGGCGCGCGATGAGACCTCCCAGAAAGGCAGCAACGGTCGTCGATGCAAAGCCGTTGGCGGCCGCCGCTGCGCCCGCGATATGGCCGAGCGGCTCCATGGCGAGCGCGCTCGTGTTGGCTCCCATGAATCCTATGGCGAAGAAGGAGAGGGCTGTAAATCCGAGGAAGAAATACAGATTTTCTCCGTAAGCCGCGATTGCGGCGAGGTGGATGACGTTTGCGACGACGAGCACGAGGATGGCGGCGTGGCAGAGGCGCCGCATGCCGAGACGCCGGACAAACCGGGCATTCAGAAGATTTGCGCAGGCCTGCGCCGCGGCGATCAGTGCAAAGACGATCGGAAACTTGTCGCCGAGGCCGAAGGTCTCAACATAAATCTGCTCGGATGCGGCGATGTAGGCGAAGAGGCCTCCGAACGAGAGAGCGGAGATCAGCGTATAGCCGAGGGTCTGCCGCGTCGCGAGGAATTCACGATAGGCGCCGAGGATGCGCGACGCGTTCAGCCTGCGCCGGTCAGCTGGCTTTTGCGTCTCGGGAAGTCGCCACAAAATCCACATCGCCAGCACGACGGCGTAAAGCAGCAGCACGAGAAAGATGCCGCGCCAGGGCGTCGCCATGAGCACCAGTTGACCAAAGCTCGGCGCAAGGATTGGCGCAGCCATGAATATTGTGATGGCGAGCGACATCACCTCCGCCATGCGCCGCCCCAATGTGAGGTCGCGCACAACGGCGATAATCGCAACGCGCGTCGCCGCGGTCGTGACGCCCTGAAATGCCCGGGCCGCGAGCAGCAGCGCGAAGTTCGACGCGATGACGCTCAAGGCCGAGCCGAGAATGTAGCCGAAGAGCGCGAACAGCAGGATCGGACGGCGGCCGAAGCGGTCCACCAACGGCCCGAAGAACAGCTGGGCGATGCCGTTGCCGAGCACATAGACCACGACCACGAGCTGGCGATCGTTGTCGCTGGCGGCGCCGAGCTCCATGCCGATAATGCCGAGCGCCGGCAACATCATGTCGATGGCGAGCGCGTTCAAGGCCATAACCGCCGCAGTGAGCGCAACCAGTTCCGGGAACTGAATCGGCGCGCGCCCGATGTGATCTTGCGGGCCGTCGCCCGCAAGATCGGGATCGGCAGTCATCGGGGCTGCTTATGGGCCCCGTGTTCCGGGATCAAGCGAGCGGCGCTGTCAGACAGCATCCTGTTCAAAGAGTCTCAAGCGAGCGCGGACTTGGCCTTTTCGGCGAGCGCCTTGAAGGATTCGGGCTCCTTCACCGCAAGATCCGCAAGGACCTTGCGATCGACCTCAATCCCCGCGCGCGAAAGCCCCTCAATGAAGCGGGCGTAGGTGATCCCGAGGCCG
>CAYTVQ010000023.1:0-17500 GCA_964441615.1 uncultured Caulobacterales bacterium
CCTGGCGCTGCGCGTCGTTGAAATAGGCGGGAACCGTGATGACCGCTTTGGTCACTTTCTCGCCGAGATGGCGCTCGGCCGTCTCCTTCATCTTGGTCAGCACATAGGCGGCGATCTGCGAGGGCGCCATCTGCTTGCCGCGGCTCTCGACCCAGGCATCGCCATTGCCCGACTTGATGATCTTGTAGGGGACGAGTTTCTTGTCCTTTTCGACCATCGGGTCGTCCCAGCGCCGGCCGATGAGGCGCTTGATGGCGAAAAATGTGTTCTCCGGATTGGTGACCGCCTGGCGCTTGGCCGGCTGCCCGATGAGACGCTCGCCATCCGCAGTGAAGGCGACCACCGAGGGCGTCGTGCGGGACCCCTCTGAATTCTCGATGACCTTGGGCTCCTTCCCCTCCATGACGGCGACGCAGGAATTGGTCGTCCCAAGGTCGATGCCGATGACTTTGGCCATGTCTGTTCTCCTCTAAGCGGACCTGCGCCTCTGTCTGGGCCTTTGGAAATCCCGCGGGTCGCGGTTTCCGCTCAAGCGCCCATTATCGCCGGTCCCTTCCTTCCTTTTGGTTGATCCGGGGTTATTGACGAACTCGCCCCAAACCGGGTTCGAGGGCGCATATAGGCAGGGCCATTCGCCCCTGCAACCCGGCGCCCCGGGGGATCATCGCCGCGGCTCACGGCGGCGGCGAACCGCATCGAGAGCCGTAGAGCGCGGCGACCGCATTGTCTGCGATCAGGCAGGCGCCCTTGAGCGCAGGAGCCGGCGCGCCGCCCGCGGCCTTCATGTGGAGGACATGCGTGAACTGGCGTGGCCAGTCGAAATAATAGTCCTCCGACCAGACGCCGTTGGCAGCGACCGGAAGCCGTTCGCCAGCTCCTTCCTCGATCTTCTTCAGGCTGAGACGGCGGCCCGCCGGCAGATGGAGCGCCCGCATGGCGGGCGCAACGCCGACCGGCGAGGTGTTGGTGAACAGCGTTGCCACATAGGCGTCCTTTTCGATGACGGCGAGGGCGCCGGCGTGATTGGCGAGCCGCACCGGCGCCTCCCGGTCGAAGCTCTGAAGGACGCGCGCGCCCTGGGGCAGGGGCGCGAGCAGCGCGCGCAGCTCGCCAAGATAGGCGTCCGTCGCGGCGACCTTCGTCCAGCCATTGTGCCATTGCAGGGCGATAAGGACCGCCATGGCGCCGATAACGACGGCCGGTCCGCGTGACGGCTCCCCGCTGAAGCGCAGGCTCGCGCCGAGCAGGATGACGAATGCAGGGCCGAAGCGGAAATGGAGACCCCAGATGCCGAAGAGATGCTCCGGAAGCAGAAGAACGAGCGCCAGCAAGCCGGCCAGAACAAGATGCATGCGCCGGTCGATCTCGATGAGGCCGCGCCAGAGCGCGAAAGCGAGACCGCCATAGACCATGACCGCCGAGACACGCGAGACGATGAAGGCTTCAGGATCCGAAAAGAATCTGAAGGGCGCGATGGTCGCAAGAACGCGCGAACCAAGAATGTCAGTCGGCGCATCGACGGGGCGGAAGACGCTGTCGCCCCCGCCGAGGAGCGCGATGGAGAGAAAGACAAGCCCCGGCGCGACGGCGAGCGCGTCTCGCGTCGCGAGGCCGAGCGCGAACCGCCGAAGATTCCCCCTGTCGGCGCGCAGGAAGGCGCCGATCTCCCATAGCAGGACCAGATAGCCGAACAGGAGGAAGCCGAGCGCGTGCCCGGCGGCCAGGGCGAGGCTCAGCGGCGCAAAGACAAAAGACCGCTTCCAGGTCGGCGCCATGCCGACCCACAGACTGAAGGCGAGAAGCGCAAGCCCGCTCGAAAGCAGAAAATTGATGAATCCGAATTCGAGCGTGAAATTGAAGAGCGTGAGGAAGCCGAGCGCCGCGAACAGCGGCGCCTGCCCGTGCAGGCGGCGCGCGAGAAGCCAGCCGGCCCAGGGGCCAAGGAGCGTGGCCGCGCAGATGAGGACAGCCCCGGCGGCGTAGATCCCGACAGAGTGCGAAAGCGGCGGGACGAGAAGGTCCATCGCCAGGTCCGGGATGAAGCCGTAGGCGACCTCGTAATAACGCGCGAGATCCGCCGACGCGCCGATGTTTGCTTCAATGAATGTGCGCGCGAGATGGTTCGGATAGTCGCCTGCAAGACCCAAGGGGCGCAGAGCGAACAGCGCCATGATCGCGACCGTGGAGGCGATCGCGATGGTGAGCGGCGTCGACTGTATTGCCGGCTTGCTCCCGGTGCCGACGAATACGGAGACTCCCGCCGTCATCGCATCGCCCCGAACGGCGGCCGCACGCGCAACGCAAGCGCCGCGCCTTCGCCGAGGGCGAAGCAGAGGAGCGGGGCGGCGACGGCGCACGCATGCACGAGGATCGCCGCCGCCAGCGCCGGCGCCGCCGCATGGCCGAACGCCGCGTAAACGCCGGCGAATGCGGCCTCGAACGGGCCGGCATTGGCGATCCCGTTCACCGGAGAGGCGAAGGCGGCGGACGCTGCAGCAAGGGCAAGGCCGGCAATTGCTGCAGGCGCCGAAAGGCCCGCGCCGTCTGCGGCGACGAGCGCGGCCGCCCAGAGGCCCCCCCACACAGCGAGCGTGAGAGCGAAGATCGTCGCAATGCGCGCGATCGAGAGCCGTCCCGCAATGTCCGCGGCGTTTGCAAGCAGACTCCAGACGCCGCCTTTGCGCCCAAGCGGCCGCCGCGCCAATGCGTGCAGCAGATAGGGCGCGGCGAGCGCTGCAAGGAGGATCGCGGCAAGAAGCGGCGCCGGCCCCCCGGCGAGCATGCCCGCGACCGCAGCCGCCGCGACAAGAGCGGCGAAATCGAGCGCACGGAAGAAGACCAGCAGCCCCGCCCCCGCAAGAATGCTCTGGCCGGTCAGGCGCCGCACCACGAGGGGAAGCACGAGCTCGCCGAGCTTTCCGGGAAGGAGCGCGGCGGCGCTCCCGTGCAGCGCCGCGGCGTTGAACGTCTCAAGGGGCGGCGGGGCGCCAAGCGCTGTCCGCAGGCGGAGAAATCTAAGGCCTGCAACGGCGATCATCAGGACGAGCACGCCGGCCCAGGCGCGGGGCGGCGCTAGCACAAGCGTGCGCGCGGCGACATCAAGCGCCCCGGTCGCCGTCGCAATGGCGGCGCACGAGACTGTCACCAGCACGGCGCCGGCAACGCCGGCGATGAGCTGGCGCCGCGTCCTCATTTCGGGCGCGCGATGACAAAAATGAAGGGAAACACCGTCCATGCCTTCTCAACGGCGGCCTCGGCGGCCACGAAGTCCCGGAAGCCGTCAAGGCTCCAGCGATTCACATGCTCGGGATGATTGCCGAGCCGCGCGAGGTCGCGTCCGCGCGCGAGATTGAGAAGCTGGAACCACGGCTCCAGCGGAACAGTCAGCAACAGGCGCCCGAGAGCGAGCGAGCACAGCCGCTGAAGATAGCGGCGCGGCTCGATGAGATGCTCCATGACCTGGCTTGCGAGCACGAGTTCGAAGCGGCGTCCGTCGGCCGGCCAGCTGAAGATGTCGGCCTCAGCAAAAGCGAGATCCGGACGGCGCCTCTTGGCGTCGGAAATCGCGTCGGCGCGCAGATCGACGCCGACATAGCCGGTAAGATCGACGCCGCGCTCGGCGAGCTTGTCAACGAGCAGCGCCTCGCCGCAGCCGAAATCGAGAATGGATCTCGGGGCCAGGGCGCGAATGGCGGCGGCGGCCTCGTCGTGGAAGCGACCGAGCGCTAGGCGCTGAAGCGGGTTTCGGTCGGCGTATTTGCGCCGGTGGCGCTCGCCTGTGTCGTGACGGATGGTTGTTGCTGCGGCGTCGGCCATGGAGCGGCTTCCTTCAAAGCGGCGCCGGCGGCCCGGAGGCGCCGGATTTCAGATTCGAGATCGTCTAGCGTCGTCAAATTCCGTGTACGTCGTACAAGCCAGTGCGGACGCGCGCCGCCGGCCTGGCGCTGGATGAACTCCGCGAGCAGCCCGACGGTGAAAAACTGCAGCGACGAGATTGCGAGCAGGATTCCGAGAAAGAGCAGCGGCCGATTGCCGATCGGCCCTGCGCCCGCGAACCAGAGCGCGCTGAGGTAGAACAGGATCGCGACGCCCGCCGCGCCCATGATTGCGCCGGCGCCGCCAAAGACATGCAATGGCCGCGTCTGAAAGCGCGTATTCAGGATGACGGTCAGGAGATCGAGCGCGCCCTTGAAAAGGCGGCCGGCGCCATATTTGGATTTGCCGAACTCGCGCGCGCGGTGATTGACGACGATCTCGCCCACCTTGAAGCCGCGCCAGTGCAGCAGCACCGGAATGAAGCGGTGCAACTCCCCGTAGAGATGGAGATCCTCGACAGCTTCCGCCCTGTAGGCCTTGAAGCCGCAATTGAAGTCATTGAGGGCGACGCCGCTGAGCCGGCTTACGACGGCGTTGAAAACCTTGGACGGCGCCCGCTTGTCGAGCGGATCGAGGCGCCGCCGTTTCCAGCCGGAAACGACATCGAAGCCGGCGTCGATCTTCTCGATGAATCTCGGCATCTCAGCCGGATCGTCCTGCAGATCTGCGTCCATTGTGAAGACGATGTCGCCGGTTGCGGCGCGAAAGCCCGCATCGAGCGCGGCGGCCTTGCCGAAATTGCGGCGGAACTCGATGACCCGCACATTAGACGCCCGTTCCGCAAGTCGGTCGAGCGTCTCGCCGGTTTCATCCGTGGACCCGTCATTAACGAAGATGATTTCGTAATGCGCCCCTGGGAATGACATGACAGCCGAAATCTCGGCGTGGAGCGCTTCAAGGCTCTCCGCCTCATTGAACGCCGGCACGACCACGCTGATCGACCGGGGCGTTCCCGTTCGGCTTGTGTTCGCCTGCAATCTTCGCTCCCTTGCCGCCCGCGACCCTCGCCACGAAGGGTAAAAAAATGGTGTCGGCGCCGGGTTTTGAGCCGCCCGCGGTCATGCTGCCGTCAGGCGCAGCGCCGCCGCCATTCCCGTGCTAGGACTCTGCAAAAGCGGACGGGGAGGGCTGCATGAAGACTCTGTGGGCGCTGGCGCTGTCGGCGATTCCGATCGCGGCGGTTGGGGCTGAGACGGACCATCTCGGCAGGTGGCGCATCACTCATGGCGTCGTTGCGCCATGGACAGTTGATGCGCCGGTCAACGAATCGTTGATCGGAAAGCGGGTGACGCTCTCGAACGGCGTCGTGAAGGCGCCCCACCCGCTCGGCTGCCGGAATGCGAAATACGAACCGACGGACATGCCGCCCGAGGGCCTTTTTCAGGGCGGCCTGCCCGAACCGGCGCAAGCCCATGCGCGGGCGCTCGGACTGACCGAGGGCTCCGTGAAGGGCCTGCGCCTCATCTGCGACTCCGGGCTCTGGGAGTTCCACGGCGCCGACAGAGACACCATGCTCTTTGCCCTGGACAATGTGGTCTGGACCATGACCCGCGCCTATGGCGCCACGGCCCGCCGCGGCTCGCCCGCAGCCGTTGTCGAGGAGCTTCTCGAATTCCATTTCAACCATGAGTCCGGGTTCCTCAAGGAGACCGCCGCGGCGCGCAAGAAGTGGATGACCAAGAGCCTCGCCGGCAAGATCGACGACTATTTCAAGCGCGAGTTCGGACCCGACGTCGTCCCGCCGATCAATGGCGATCCGTTTACGGACAGTCAGGAATTCCCGACCCGCTTCGCCGTCCGAAAGGAAGATGTCGTCGCTCCGGGCGTCGCCGAAGCGCCGGTCGATTTTGCGGACGGCTACTCGACCAGGAGCGTCGTCTACCGCCTTACCTATGGGGCGAATGGCTGGCGCGTCGACGACCTCGTGTATCGGGACGGCTCGACGCTGACCGATATCCTTGTCATGCCGGCGGAGTGATCGCGATGGGCGATACTGCGCCGCACCGGCGACTCTTCTCCGACTTGACGCGATGGGTCGGCCGCGGGTCCGAAGGCGGCGGCAAGGACGAAGGCGGCGGGCCGGCGGCCTGGGCCTTTGCGCTGTTCGTCTTCTTTGGCGCGGCGCAGCTCATCTCCGCGGTCATCATGTTCTTCGCCTATAACTGGCGGGACCTCTCCGACCTGACGAAAATCGCACTGCCGCAGGCGGCGATGGCGATTTCATTCCTGGTCTGGGCCGCGCTGCCCCGACGCGCGCTGCTCGGAGAAGTCGCCGCCATCGCGGCGACCGTCATGATCGGCGTCTCCATGGCTGTCGTCGGACAGGTCTATCAGCAGGGGGCCGACCCCTGGACGCTGTTTGCGGTCTGGGCCGCCTTCGCACTGCCTCTGGCGCTGACAGCCCGTTCCGACGCGCTGTTCGCCGTTTTCTTCGCGATCGCCTCGATCGCGTATACGCTGTGGGCCGAAGAGGCGCTGCAGCCCCGGCTCGACTTCGCCGCGCAGGCGGTTCCTGCGAGCTATGCAGTCCTCGCTTTCGCGGTCCTCCTGGTCCGGGATTTTGCCGCATCGGCGGTTGCCGGAGCTCAGCCGCGGTGGCAGCGGTGGCTGTTCGCCGTCGCAGCGCTGCTTCCGGCGACCGTCGCCGGTCTCAACGAAGCCCTGGCCGACAAGCCCTTCGAACCTGGCGGCTACGGAACGATGGCGCTCGCCATCGTGGCCGGCGGCGCCCTGTTCTTCTACAGCGCGCTCCGCCCTGATCGGCCGACGCGCGCGCTGGCGTTGTTTGCAATCGCGGCCTTTGTCGCCGGCTTTGGAGTCCGAACCGTCTGGCGCCTGCGTCTCGACAGCATCGGCGAGATCGCGATCGGCTTCCTCCTGAGCGCTCTCGTCGTGGTCGGCGTCACGGCCGGCCTGGCGCAGCTTCTCCGCACAAGCACCCGCGGGAGCGCGTCATGAGCACCCACGGAAATCGACGGAACAATCCCTGGTATGTCGAGACCATGCTGGCGATCGGCGGATGGATCGCCGGCCTCCTAGCCGCGGCGGCGATCCTCGCCTTCGTCGGACTCCTCTTCAAGAACTACGCGAATGCGCGGGCCGCCGCCGGAACCGGCCTCGCCATCGGCCTCGCCTTTGTCGGCGCGGGTTCGGCGCTTGGTCGCGCCGGCGTCGGCGATTTCCGCCGCCACTTCTCAATCGCGATGATCGCGGCGGGCCTCACCGCTGCAACCCTCGGCGGCTGGTATCTGATCTGGTCGCTTCTTGCAGGCGAGGGCAAGGATGTCGTCGGCGGCGACGCGACCAGGGTCGCCCATGCGGGGCTTGCGACGGCTGCGCTCTATGTCGTTCCCGCCGCCTTCGCCGCCCGCCGGGTGAAGGACGGAATTTTGACTTTCCTGGCGACCAGCGCGTGGTTCTGGATCGTCAGCGCCTCCCTGATCATGCTCGTGGACGGCGGGCGCGGCGCCTCATTGCCGCTCCGGATCTTTCCGGCGGCCGCCGCGCTCACGGGCCTCGCTTGCTTCACCCTTGCGCGGCGGCGACTGGGCGCCCTCGGCGCCGCCTTGCTGATCGCGCCCATGATCTTCTACGAAGTCGCGCGCAACGGCGGCGGCTTCATCGGCATCCCGGCGCTGCATGGCGGAATCGCCAGCAGTTTCGTTTACGCGGCCGGCGCGGTCTGGTGCCTCGTCCAGTTACGCGACCGTTATCCTCTCATCGGGCTGCTCGCCGCGACCGCACTGATCGCGGCCGGGATCTGGTTTCTGCCCGACGCGGGCGCCATCGCCATCTTGATCATCCTTGCCGGCATGGCGGCCGGGCATCGAGGTCTTGCCGCCGTCGGCGTCGTCGCGCTCGCCTGGTTTATCGGCAAATTCTATTACGACCTCTCAATGACGCTGCTGGCGAAGTCCGCAGTCATGGCGGGTCTAGGCGCGGCGACCCTGACCGGCGCGCTCGTCCTGCGGCGCCTTCAGCGCGGCCCAACGGGGTCCGCACGCGCCCCGTCGCTCGATCGCCGACCCGTCGTCGTTTCTCTCCTGTTCGGCGGGCTCCTTCTCGGCGCGCTCGGCCTCGTCAATCGGTCGGTCATCGAGCTTGAAGCGGATTTCAAGGACGCCCGCAGCATCTATCTGCCGCTCGGGCCGGTCGATCCGCGCTCGATCATTCAGGGCGACTATATGGTGCTCGCTTTCCGTGAAACGATCTATCCGCCCTTTGAAGAGATCGAGCCGCTGCCCGAACGTGGCGAAGTTTTCCTGAAGCTGGACGGCGACGGCGTTGCGTCATTCTCGCGCCTGGCGCAGGCTGGCGATGCAGCGGCCGGCGACGAAATCCGCATCGACTACGTGAAGCGGGGAAGCGTCATGCGCTACTGCCCCGACAGCTATTTCTTCCAGGAAGGCGAGGCGGACGCCTTTGCGCTCGCGCGGTTTGCCGTCCTCAAAGTAGCGCCGGACGGAAAGACGAGGCTGGTTGCGCTCGCGGACGCCGATCGCAAAGTCATCGAACCGCCCCGGCGATGAGGGGCGCTCCCTTGAGCGGCAGGGATTCAGGCGCGAGGACCAATTGCACGGAGAAGAAACGCATCCCGGCGTGCGGCGCCGCAGCATCATGGTCATGACAACATCCGCATTATGGACCTCGCGCCTGTTTGCCTGGACAGACGTCAGTCCGTGAAGGCGCTCGCCACGGTGAAGGCGGGCAGGGTCTGCGGGAACGGCTTCCTGACCGTCAGATTTTCGATCTTTGAACGCAGCCGCTCGTCGGCGCTGGCGATGACCAGCCTCGTGAGGCTTTCTTCGGTGCGAAGACTGACGATTCTCAGTTTCTGCACCAGCGCCGAATCTGCGTGTGCGCCAGGCATCTCGGCATTGGCGGCGCCTGCAGCCAGCGCGGCGAAGCCGGCGGCCACTGCAATCCTCAAGACTTTCATTTTCTCTCTCCCAGGACCGGCGGAGCCATGCGCCCGCCCGATGAAATGGAGATTTTGTTGCGGCGTCGGCGCGCCTGTGATCCCGGTCACAATCTGGGGCCGGTTGCCAAATCCGGCTTGACGGACGGGCGGCGGCGCGCTTGCATGAACAAATGCAGAACCTCCTGTTCAGCGCCGATGAGCCGCCGGTCGTCTTTTCGCGGCCTTCGGCGACGCTCGCCCTGACCCGGGGAGTGATCCGGCTTTTCGGCGAGCTCGGTTTTGCGTCGCTCACCGAGTTCAGTCTTCCCAACGGGCGGCGCGCCGACATCGCCGGCCTTGACCGGCAGGGGCGGATCGCCATCGCCGAAATCAAATCCTGCCAGGCGGATTACGACGCCGACAGCAAGTGGGAGGACTATCTACCGTTCTGTGATTTGTACTTCTTCGCCGTCGCAGAGGATTTTCCGCGCGGGATCTTGCCCGAGGGCGAGGGTCTCATCGTCGCTGACGGCTTCGGAGGCGCCGTAACGCGCGAGGCGCCCGAACGTCCGCTCGCCGCCGCGCGACGCAAGGCCTTGACGCTGCGCTTTGCACGGCAGGCCGCCGCGCGCACCGTCCTTATGCTGAACAATCCCTGACCGTCACGGACAATAGCGCGCGCCGACGATCGGGCCCTGGTCGATATGCTGGACAAGCACCGCGCAACCCTGCCCCTGCGACGGCGCTGGAAATACGAACGTCGCCGGCTCGCGCGTGACGACGCCGAGCTTCGACACCTGACGCACAATGTTGCGCTCTTCAAAGGTGACGCCGAAATTATCGCCGCCCTGCACATGCGTGGCCGCAAACGATGCGAACCTGACAAGGAGCACGTCGCGAGGATCGCTTCCCTCGGGGTCGACCGTCGCCTCGATCTGATCGCCGATCCGCCGCAGTGACGTGCTGACGCGGTCAGCGGCGTCCTCGCGCTCAAGCGCGATATGCTCCTCGATATCCTCGCGCCTTGAGCCGACTTCGCTGGCCTCCCCATTGACGATCGCCTGCGGCGTAAACATCGTTGAGCGTTCGCGGATGTTGCGGTTGTAGAGTCGTTGGCGCGCGGCGAACGCCCTCGCGGCGAAGGGGTCCTCCCAGCGACCGTGCTTGCGATTGGCGAGCACGTCCCAGTAGTCGATATGCCATGTGAGCGCGACGAGATCCGGGCGGCGGCTCAACTGGTTCTGCACCTCCGCGGCGGCGGGGCTGTCGGCGCAGGACTGCGACAGGAACATTTCGACGACGGCCGGCTCTTCCGCCGGCTCCTGCGCGACGGCCGACGCGCCGACCATGCCGGCGACGGAAATTGCTGCAGCCGAGAACGACTTGCGCAAGCCAAACCCTCAAGCCTCAACCCTCGCCCTACTTTGCCGCAACGGCCCTTCCGATCAATGAGGCCGGCAGTCACAAGGGTGCGAGCGCACGCGCCCTTGCCCGCAGGCGCTGGCCCCGCCTAGATGCGGCATGCGCATGGCGAAAGCAGGTCCTAAAGCGAAAACCGTGTTCATCCGCAGCTATGGCTGCCAGATGAATGTTTACGACTCCGAGCGCATGGCGGAAACACTCAAGCCGCATGGCTATCGCACCGTCGATACGCCGGAGGAGGCCGATCTTGTCATCCTCAATACCTGCCACATCCGCGAGAAGGCCGCCGAGAAGGTGTTTTCCGACCTCGGCCGGCTCAAGCCGCTCAAGGCGGCAAGCCGCGCTGAGGGGCGCAGCCTGACGATTGCGGTCGCTGGGTGCGTCGCCCAGGCCGAAGGCCGTGAAATCCAGCGGCGCATGCCTCTCGTCGATATCGTGGTCGGACCGCAGAGCTATCACCGGCTGCCGGAATTGCTCGCGCGCCGCGCTCGCGCGGGCGGGCTCGTCGATACCGACTTCGCCGCCGAGGAGAAGTTCGACATGCTCGCCGGCGCACGCGAAGCACCAGGCCCCGCCGCTTTCCTCACTATCCAGGAGGGCTGTGACAAATTCTGCACATTCTGCGTTGTCCCCTATACGCGCGGGGCTGAAATCTCCCGGCCTGCCGCGGCCGTTGAACGCGAGGCGCGCCAGCTCGTCGCCGCCGGCGCGCGCGAAATTACGCTGCTCGGCCAGAACGTGAACGCCTGGCGGTCGCCGCCGCCGCCCGGGTCCGGCCGGATCCGGTCCAATGCAGACGGCTCCTGGGGGCTCGGCCAGTTGTGCCGCCACCTGGCCGGCATCGACGGTCTTGAGCGGATCCGATTCACGACTTCTCACCCGCGCGACATGGATGACGACCTCATCGACGCCTTTGGGTCCGTCGAAAAGCTGATGCCGTTCCTCCACCTTCCCATACAATCCGGGTCGGACCGCGTGCTCGAGGCCATGAATCGCGGCCATACCGCTGCGCAATATCTCGTGCTGATCGAGCGCCTGCGCCAGGCGCGGCCCGACCTCGCCCTGTCGAGCGATTTCATCGTCGGTTTCCCGGGCGAAACGACAGAGGATTTCGACGAGACTCTGGCCCTGGTCGAGCGCGTCGGCTACGCCTCGGCCTATTGCTTCAAATATTCGCGCCGACCCGGGACGCCGGCGGCTGGTCTCGGCAAGCAGGCGGCGGACGAGGTGAAGGAAGAGCGGCTCGCGCGGCTTCTTGAACTCGTTGAGGCCCAGCGGCGCGCTTTCAATGACAGTTTCGTCGGCAAGGTTGCGCCCGTTCTCTTCGAGAAGGCCGGCCGTCGCGAAGGCCAGCTGATCGGCCGGTCGCCCTATTTGCAAAGCGTTCATGCCGCCGCCCCACAATCCATGCTAGGAAGGATCGTCGCGACCCGCATCGTTTCGGCGAGCGCCAACGCGCTTGCCGGCGACGCCGCAGCGGCCGTCGAGGGGACAAGGGCTTTTTGAGCGAGAACCGGGCCGACCAGATCGAACTGCTAAGCTTCGCCGACAACCGTCTTGTCGCCGATCTCGCGGGCGAGCACGACGCGAACCTCATGCTGCTTGAGGAAGCGCTCGGCGTCAGGATCGACCCCAAGGGCAACCGCCTCGCCGTCTCCGGCGCACCGCAGGCCCGCGCGCGCGCCGCCAGCGTCCTCAATTCCCTCTACAGAAAGCTCGAGGGCGGGTCCGCGCTTGCGCTCGCCGATGTGCGCGCCGCCATCGCCTTCGCTGACCAGGGCGGGCCGCGCAGCGACGGCGACGCCGGCGTGAAGACTCCAAAGCGCCTGATCTCGGCGCGTTCGCCCAATCAGCGGCTCTATCTCAAGAACCTTCGCAGCCACGACCTCGTCTTTGGCGTCGGCCCCGCCGGCACCGGCAAGACCTATCTTGCGGTCGCCCATGCCGTCGGCCTGCTCCTTGGCGGCGCGGTCGAGCGCATCGTGCTCTCGCGCCCGGCGGTCGAGGCCGGCGAGCGCATCGGCTTCCTCGCCGGCGACCTCAAGGAGAAGGTCGATCCTTATCTTCGTCCCCTCTATGACGCGCTGGGCGACATGATGTTCGCCGATTATGTCGAACGCCGGATCGCCTCGGGCGAGATCGAAATCGCGCCGCTCGCCTTCATGCGCGGCCGCACGCTGGCGCGGGCCGCCGTCATTCTTGATGAGGCGCAGAACGCCTCGGTCACGCAGATGAAGATGTTTCTCACCCGCCTCGGCGAGGGCGCGATGATGGCGGTGACCGGAGACCCGACGCAATGCGACCTGCCGCATGGAGAGAAGTCAGGCCTTGCCGACGCCGTCGGCCTCCTCGAAGGATCGCCCGGCGTCGCCGTCACCCGGTTCACCGCCGCTGACGTCGTGCGCCATCCCTTGGTCGCCCGCATCATCGAGGCCTATGAGTCCCGGGATCGCCGCATCCGTGCGCTGAAGAAGAAGTGACGCCTGCGCCAGGAAGCTCCGTGTCCGACTTTTCTCTTGAAATTGTCATGCCATGCAGGGATTGGCGGGTCCGCCTGCCGCGCGTGATGGCTCTCGCCCGCCGCGTCGGCGCGGCGGCTGCAACGCAGGAACCCGCGCTGAACGGGTCTGTAGCTCTGCTTCTGGCCGATGATGAGACGCTGCGCGATCTCAATCGGCGCTTTCGCCGAAGGGATAGGCCGACCAATGTGCTGTCCTTCCCATCGACTGGGAGCGCTCCGGGATTTCTCGGCGATGTCGCGCTGGCGCTCGAAACCTGCGCGCGCGAGGCTGAGGCGCAGGGGAAAACCCTCGCGGATCACGCCGCCCATCTGATCACTCACGGCCTGCTGCATCTCGCCGGCTACGATCATCAGAACGATCGCGAGGCCCTTGTCATGGAAGCCAAGGAGACAGCAATACTGGCGAGCCTCGGGATCAAGAACCCTTATATGGAGGATTAGGCCCAGATGGCCGCCGACGAGCCGAGACCGAAAGCTGAGGCGTCATGCGCCTCGGGCGAAGAAGGCGAGGATGGGCCCTCGGGCTTCATCACCAGGCTGCGCGGCTTTTTTGCGAAAGGGGCGGGCCCCGCCAGGAGCGAGCCTCCGATCGGATCGGGCGCCGGGGAAGTCGAGAGCAAGGCGCCGCGCGCCAAGCGCGACATGATCGAGCGCGTGCTCGCCTTCTACGAAAAGGGCGTCGCCGACGTGATGATCCCGCGGGCCGACATTGTCGCGGTCGACTCCACGACGCCGCTCGACGAACTGATCAGGGCGTTTGCCGATGGCGGACACTCGCGCATGCCGATCTATCGCGGCGACCTCGACGATCCCATCGGCATGGTTCATCTGAAGGACGTCGTCCATCTGATCGCCCACCCCGAAGAGGCCCGCGCCATCGACGGCCCGGTGCTGAAGAGAATCAAGCGCGATATTCTCTTTGTGCCGCCCTCCATGCGCATAACCGACCTCCTCCTCAGAATGCAGCAGACGCGCATCCACATGGCGGTCGTGATCGACGAATATGGCGGCACAGACGGCGTCGCCACCATCGAAGACCTCGTTGAAGAGATCGTCGGCGACATCAATGACGAACATGACGAGGACGATGCGCCGGCGATAAGGCCGCATCCGGGCGGCGGCTGGGAGGCGGATGCGCGCGTCGAACTGACCGAACTCGCGGAGGCGACCGGCTTTCCGCTGGTCGTCCAGGATGAGGAAATCGAAACCATCGGCGGGCTCGTCTTTTCCTTGGCGGGACGCGTGCCTCAGCGCGGCGAAGTGCTCAGCCACGAATCGGGCTTTGAGTTCGAGGTGACGGAGGCCGATGCGCGCAAGATTCGCAAAATCCGTATCCGCCGGCGCGCCATCGCGCCGTCTCCCATTGAAACGCCGGTCTGAAACCGCATGAGTCGCCCTGCGCGCGCGGCGCGCCCCCTCGACTCCTTGAACGCCCGCCTGACGTCGCTTGCCGGCCAGATTGCGCGATTGAAGGGCGCCGGGCGTGTCGCGGCGGCTGTCCTCGCCGGCGTCGGCGCGGCGCTCTCCTTCGCGCCGATCTACGCGCTGCCTTTTCTGGCAGGGGGATTATCCGTTCTCGTCTTTTTAATTGATGGAGCCGCGGAAGGGCCGAGGCCGAGGCGAGCGGCGTTCGCCGCCGGCTGGTTTTTCGGCTTCGGCTATTTCCTTGTCAGCCTCTACTGGCTTGGATTCTCTTTCCTTGTGCAGGCCGAGCAGTTTGCCTGGATGGCTCCAATCGCTGTCACCGGACTTCCCGCCTTTCTGGCGCTGTTCACTGGCGCGGCGGCGGTTGTCGCCGTCTCGCTGTGGCGGCCGGGCTGGCGCCGGCTTTTCGCCTTCGCCGCCGTCTACATGACCTTCGAATATGCGCGCGGGCATGTGCTCACAGGACTGCCATGGAACCTTCCCGGCCAGGCGCTCGCCGGAACGGCGATCGGCGCGCAGACGGCCGCGTGGTGGGGCGTATACGGACTAAGCCTTGCCGTGGTCCTGCTCGCGGTTCTCCCCGCGCTCGCCCGCGATCGCGCGGGCGTGCAGGGCGTTCTTGCAATGCTGCTGGGAGCGGCCGCGCTCTACGCGCTGGGCGCGATCCGCCTCGCCGGACCGGACCCCGGCTTTCGCGAGGACATCGCGGTCCGCATCGTCCAGCCCAATATACCGCAACGCGAGAAGATCGACGGCGATCTGTGGACGCGCAATTTCAAGCTCCACATCGACCTGTCGCGGGGGCCCTCATCGGCTGCGCGCACCTACATCATCTGGCCGGAAAACGCCGCGCCCTATCTGCAGGAATATGACGACGCGCTCGCCATCCTCGGACAGGCGGTCCCCGACGGCGCCATGGTGCTTGCCGGCACGGTGCGGCGCGAGACCGTGTCCGGCAAGGAGATCTACTACAATTCAATCGGCTTCTTCACGGAACGCGACGGCAAGCTCGGGCCCGTCGGCTATTACGACAAGCACCACCTTGCGCCCTTCGGGGAATACCTCCCCCTGCAGGGGATTTTGCGCGCAATCGGCCTTGCCCAGCTCGCGCCCTACGACGACGGATTCGCGTTTGGGGCCGGCCCCGCGACCCATGACGATGGCGTCACGCGGTTTTCGCCGTTCATCTGCTACGAGACCATCTTTCCGCGCGAACTCTATCCGCCCGACAAGCGCCCGGAATGGCTGGTCACCGCCACCAATGACGCCTGGTTTGGCGACTCTTCGGGGCCGCGGCAGCATCTTGATCAGGCGCGCCTGCGGGCCGTCGAATCCGGACTGCCGATGGCGCGATCGGCGAACACCGGCGTTTCGGCGCTATTCGACGCCCGGGGCCGGCTGCTTCACACAGTGGCGCTCTACAGGCCGGGGCGCATCGATTCTCCCCTGCCAAAGCCTCTCGCCCCGACGCTCTACACGCAATACGGTGATATCGCCTTCCTCCTGCTCGCGCTGGCTGCATTGACGCTGGGAGCTACGCCCTTAAAGCTTGCGCGAAGGGTGTAATGACCCGCAACCTTTGCGGGCCGGCCCAAAAAGGCTATACTGCTGGCTGCGGCGAAGGCGCTTTGATCGCCGCGGTGGGACGCAAGGCAGGCTATGGCCAAGAAGCCGCATCCGGTCGATGTGCATGTGGGCGGGCGCGTGCGCATGCGCCGAATGATGCTTGGCCTCAGCCAGGACAAGCTCGGCGACGCGCTCGGGCTCACCTTCCAGCAGATCCAGAAATACGAGAAGGGCTCCAACCGGATCGGCGCCAGCCGCATGTTCGAGCTCGCTGACGTGCTCAAGGTGCCGGTGCAGTATTTCTACGATGACTTTTCCACCGCGAAAGGGTCCTACGGCTTTGCGGAAGGCGAGCAGGACTCCTTCATGGAACTGCTGCACTCGCCGGAGGGCGTGCAGCTCTGTCGTCATTTCTCCGAGATCAGGGATCCGAAAATCCGCAAGAAGGTGCTCGATCTCGTCAAGACGCTGGCGGAGAACACCGAAGACGCTCGGGCCTGATCGCCGCTGGCTGCGGCTGAAATCTGATGGACAGCCCCGCGGGCGCCGGCTAAAAGCCCGCGCGACATAAAGCTTTCCTTATATGAGGAACCAGGGCCCATGACGCGCCAGTCCTATCTTTTCACGTCCGAAAGCGTCTCCGAGGGCCATCCCGACAAGGTGTGCGACCGCATTTCGGACGAGATCGTCGATCTCGTCTATCGCGAGGCGGCCGCGACGGGCATGAATCCGTGGGACGTGCGTGTCGCCTGCGAAACGCTGGCGACCACCAACCGCGTCGTCATCGCCGGCGAGGTCCGCGCGCCGCAATCGCTCATGAACGGTCGCGGCGTGAAGCCCGAGCGCGTGATCGAGGCCGCCCGAAACGCGATCAGGGACATCGGCTACGAACAGCCTGGGTTCCACTGGCGCACCGCCGACATCGAAGTTCTGCTCCACGGCCAGTCCGCCGACATCGCCCAAGGGGTCGACAAGGCCTCGGACGGCAATTCCGAGGGCGCCGGCGACCAGGGAATCATGTTCGGCTATGCCTGCCGCGAGACGCCGGCGCTGATGCCGGCGCCGCTCTATTACAGCCACAAGATCCTTGAGCTGATCTCCGCGGCGCGCCGGGCGGGCAAGGGCGACGCTGCAAGGCTCGGCCCCGACGCCAAGAGCCAGGTGACGGTGCGATATGAGGGGGGCCGGCCCTTTGAAGTCGCGAGCATCGTCCTGTCGACGCAGCATCTCGACGATAGCTGGTCTTCGACCAAGGTCCGCGAGGTGGTCGAGCCTCATATCCGCGAAGCGCTCCGCGATCTGAAGATCGCGGCTGACTGCAAATGGCATGTGAACCCAACCGGCAAATTCGTCATCGGCGGCCCCGACGGCGACACCGGGCTTACCGGCCGCAAGATCATCGTCGACACCTATGGCGGCGCCGCACCGCATGGCGGGGGAGCCTTCTCCGGCAAGGACACCACCAAGGTCGATCGTTCGGCCGCCTATGCCGCGCGCTACCTCGCCAAGAACGTCGTGGCGGCCGGCCTTGCTGACCGCTGCACCATCCAGCTCTCCTACGCCATCGGGGTCGCGCGGCCGCTCTCGGTCTATGTC
This sequence comes from uncultured Caulobacterales bacterium, assembly GCA_964441615.1. Lineage (GTDB taxonomy): Bacteria > Pseudomonadota > Alphaproteobacteria > Caulobacterales > Parvularculaceae > Amphiplicatus. The sequence continues at coordinate 17,307 of CAYTVQ010000023.1, forward strand.
GACCTTCACGGAACCGGCAAAGGCGCAGACGAGGCCCGCATCGAGAGCGCCCTTCAGGACGTGATGGATCTCTCGCCCAGCGGCATCCGCCGCCATCTGGACCTGAACAAGCCGATCTTCGCCAGAACCGCCGCCTATGGACATTTCGGCCGGTCGCCTGACGGCGACGGCGGCTTCTCCTGGGAGAAGACCGA
>CAYTVQ010000024.1:0-17447 GCA_964441615.1 uncultured Caulobacterales bacterium
CCTGCCGAAACGGCGACGAGCAACGCAGCGAGAACAGTCGATAGCTTGCGGGACGTCATGTTCATCTCTCTTGTGGCCCTTGGCGGAGGGCATGAGAGAGAGATGAAAGCGCCTGCCGCCGGCGTTGGGACGGTTGTCACATCCAGCAGCTTGCGGCAGAAGCGGCTTGAAGGAGGCGCCGCAAGCCGTGTCGAAAAGTGGGTCAGAGTCTGAGGCGCCGGTTTCAGCGATTGTCGTCAGCTTTTTCACTGGACCCCTGCTCGCGCGCGCCATCGCCTCTCTGAAGGCGCAGGCGGAAATCCGCGAGATCATTGTCGTCGATAACGGCAATTGGGAAGGCGCGGTCGCGGCGGCCGCCGCAGCGACGCCCGAAGGCGCCCCCGTCGAGATCGTCACCGGTCACGGCAATGTCGGCTTTGCGACAGCCTGCAATCTCGGCGCGAAGCGCGCCAGCGGCGGCTATCTTCTCTTTCTCAACCCGGACGCGATGATGCCGACGGGCGGCCTCGCGCGCCTCATCGCCGACGGCCAGGCGCTGCGTCGTCCCTGGGTCATGGGACCGATGATCGTCAATCCGGATGGAACCGAACAGCAAGGCTCGCGCCGGCGCACGCTGACGCCGTGGACCGCCTTCGTCGAAGCCGCGAAGCTCTATCGCATAGCGCCGCGTCATCCCTATTTCCGGCGCTTCAATATCCACGACGAGCCGCGGCCGGCTGCGGTCACGCCGGTCCCGGTGATATCCGGCGCCTGCTTTTTTCTGCACAGGGAGGATTATTTCCTCATCGGCGGCATGGACGAGCGCTACTTCCTCCACGTTGAGGACATCGACTTCTGTCTCCGCTTCGCCAAGGCCGGCGGCGGCGTCTATTTTGACCCGCATGTGGGCGTCTCGCACCACAAGAGTTCGAGCCGCGTTTCAGCCATGCGCGTCGAACGGCGCAAGACGGCCTCGATCATCCGCTATTTCAATACGCATTTCGCCGACGCCTATCCGCGTCCCTTCCTGTGGCTGGTTGCGGCGCTGCTCTGGTTTCTGTTTTCTCTCAGGCTCGCCGCGCGCGTCGCCGTTCGCCTTGGCGGGCTCTTGCGCCTGCGAACACGCGGCGGCGCCGTCCTCCGACGCGCCCGGCAGATGGCCGCGGCGCGACGGGCGCGGCGGTTCTGATCGGCTTCAGTCTGAAGTGTCCTCGGGCGCCCGCAGGCCGTCCACGGCGAAGAGATGGAGTGTGCGCTTTCGCCCATGGGTGAGATCGACGCTCGAAACGCCGATGGGCGCGATGGCGTCATATCGGCCCTCCAGAGCCACCGCCTCCGGGATGGCGGAGACAAACAAAGCGCGGGGCGCGTTGACGGTGCTGAAGCCCATGAAGGCCTCAAAGTGATGATCGATCTTGTGGTTCGAGTTCCACGAGACGATGGGCGGGCCGCCGCGCGCATAATAGAGGAGCGAGGCCATCAGCTCGCGGTCATCGACGACGATGGCGTCAAAGCCGGCGGCGGCGGCGCGAATGTCAGCGCCCGTCATCTCCCAGTTGCGAAGACGCTTGACCGCGTTGGAGAGTCCTAGCCGATCGGCGACGGCGAAGTGGGTGAAGGCGATCATGAATCCGAGCGCTGCGAGGAGATGGAGGGCGCCGCTCGTTCTGAGGAGCCACCCAAGGCGCGCGCGGCTCGCCCAGAGAGAAATGAGGATGATCGCCGCAGGATAAGCGGCGCCGGCCCAGTTGGCGTGTGCGCGAGAGAGGAAAGCCTGCACGCAGACGATGGCGAGCGGAGGAATGACGAAGGCGATGAGGGCGCGCTGGCTATCACGCTCTGGATCATCGCCGAGGCGCTGACGATGGGTCAGCGCGCCCCAGATAAGGAGACCGAGGGCGAGCGGCCCGAACACGCCGAACTGCGAGCCGATGAATTCCGCCAGCCGGTCGAGATGAAACATGTCGCCGCCCCATTTCGCATTCGCCGCAGTGTGCGAGATGGTGCGGAATTCGTTCTTCGCGTTCCACCAGAGATTCGGCGCGGCGAGCGCGGCTGCGGCGAGCCCCGCGAGGGCCGTATCGGCGAGCCGGAGATTCCGTCTGACCATGGGGGAAAAGGCGACGGCGAGAATGGCGCCGCCGAGGAAGAACAGCATGGCGTATTTGGCGAGAAAGCCGAGGCCGATCGCGGCGCCGAGCAGGAGCGCCCGTCCGCTCGCCGGTTTTCCGGACGCGCGCGCCTCGGTGACCGCAAAGAAGAAATAGAGCGCGGCGCACCAGAAGAAGAGCAGCGGCGCGTCCGTCGTGATGAGAGACGAAGAGAACGATACGCCCGGCATCAGGAGCCAGCCGAGGCCCGACCAGAACGCGACCTGCGCATCGAACAGCCGACGCGCCAGAGCGAAGATGAAAATCGAGGCGCCGAGATGGAAGAGCGGCGCGGCGAGGCGCACCGCCCATTCGGCATCGCCGAAGAGCGCGGTGGTCGCGGCGATGGTCCAGGCGATCAGGGGCGGCTTCGAGAAATAGCCGAGATCGAGATCCTTGCTCCACGCCCAGTACTGGGCCTCGTCGGGGCCGAGATTGGCGTCAGCGTAGATGAGCGTCAGGACGCGCAGGCCCGTCAGAACAGTCGCGGCAAGCGCAAAGGCGAAGGCCGGTCTCGTTCGGACGTGGGCGGCGAGGTCGGCCATGAGAGCAGATTGGGTCCGTGTAAGGAGCATCAGCGGGCCTGGAGCCGCCAGATGACGAGCCGGGTCTCGCGCCCGTTCGAATAATTGAGGCCCTCAATGGCGGCAAGGCGGCGCACCGGTTCGCCGCTCTGCGCCGCGGCCGTCAGGAAAGCCTCCTCCTCCCGCCGTTCAACGACAGCAGCCCCGCCCGTCGCGGCAAGGTGGGCGAAGGCGCCGGCGCCATCAACCAGTCTTGTCTCGGCGCCCAGCAGGAAGATCGCCGAGGGCTCCGAGTAGCCGGCAAGGGCGACCGGCGCGGCGTCGTCTTTCAGGGGATGCAGGCCCTCGTCGTCGAGGGCGCGCGAAAGTCGCGGCGACAGCTCCAGCTTTTCGAGGCGCGGCAGCACGACATTGAGCGCCGCCCAGGCGAGGAGGGCGCCGGCGAGGGCCGCAAGGAGGCCGCCCTCATAACAGCGGCCGGCCCAGAAGGTGAGTGCGGCGAACAGCGTGGCGGCGCCGATCAGGAGCGCAAATATCAGGGCGGACGAGGTCGCGCCCTCGCCGCCAAAGGCCAATGGCAACGCGACGGCGGCGCCGGCGGCGCCGAGGCCGACGAGCAGGTAGAGTGCGACTCCGAAGCGGCGGACCAGCGGCCGCCGGGCCCCGGCGCCAATGCTCGCCGCGCGCGCCGCCACAATGGCGATGGCCGGGTAGAGGGGCAGGGTATAGTGCGGGAGCTTCGTCGCGGTCAGCTCAAAGACCAGCCAGGCTGGCGCGATCCAGGACAGAAGGAACCAGGCCGGCCAGGCCCGCCGGGTCGACCAGGCCTGGATCAGTCCGGGCGCGACCAACGCCGCGGCGGGCCACAAAAGGATGGGGAGCAGCAGGAGGTGATAACCGGGGGGGGCCCCATGGTTCTCCTGCGCGGTCCCGACCTTGCCGAACATGTCGCCGCCGAGAGCCTCGGCGTAGAACCGTCCGTCGGTGGCGAGGCCGACGGCGAGACCCCAGGGCCCGATCATGAGCGCGAGGACGCCGAGCCCGAGCAGCGGGCGCAGGGCAAGAAACCAGCCGAGTTCGCGCGCGCGCCAGAAGAAGGCGGCGCCGGTGAGCAGGACGATAAGGGGCGCGATGGGCCCCTTGATCAGGATCCCGGCGCCGAGTGCGAACCAGAAGATCAGGGGCCAGCCTGGGCCGACCGGCTCCTCGTCATGCCAGCGCGCGAAGACATGTACGAAGGCGGCCTGCGCGGCGCAGATGCAGGCAAGGAGCATGGCGTCAGTCTTGGCGATACTCGCTTCGCCGGCGAATACGGGCGCCGCCGCAAGCATGAGCGCCGCCAGAAACCCGGTCTGCGGCCCGTAGAGCCGCGCGCCGGCAAGGTAGGTAAACAGGGCGGCGAGGATCGCGCCCAGCATTGAAGGGAGCCGGTAGGCCCAGATCTCCCGCTCCTCGACATCAGAAAAGAGCGAGACCGAGGCCGCCTGCAGCCAGTGGATGCCGACCGGCTTCTTGTTGCGCTCCTCGTCCTGGAATCGGATGGTGATGAAGTCGCCGCTTTCCAGCATCTGGGCCGTCGCCTGAGCGAAGCGGGCCTCATCGCGGTCGAGCGGCGGGAGCGCTTTGAGGCCCGCGACCGCGACCATCGCCGCGAATAGGCCCACGACGAGGAGGCGCAAGGCGCGCCCCCCAATCGACTCGGCTCCCGAATACGCGGCCACAGACTCTTTCCCTTCTGCCCCGCAGCATGGACCAAGCCGAAAGGCGAAGCGAGGCCGGCGGACAACCGGCGACTTGTGCTGTCGCGCCCTTTTGCCGAAAACCGCTCACATTTTTTGGGAACGCGCATTAAGAGCCGGTCATGGCGGAAATGGCGGCAACCCCGGAGGCGGCGACGTTCGGTTTCGCGCCCGCCCCTTCTTCAGAGGTCGGGCTTTCGGTTGTGGTCCCGATGTTCAATGAGGAGCAGGGCGCCGGATCCCTTGTGGCGGAAATCGCCGCCGCCCTCGCAGGAATCGCTCACGAAATCATTGTGGTCGACGACCGCTCGACCGACGGCACACTACTGGCCCTACGGGCGGCGCGGACGGGAACGCCCCAGCTCAGGATTCTCGCCCATGAGGTGAATGCCGGCCAGAGCCGGGCGGTCCGCACCGGGGTTCTCGCAGCGCGATCGCCGGTCATCGCGACCCTCGACGGCGACGGCCAGAACGATCCCGCCGATATCCGAGGACTCTATGCCGCGCTGACCCGGGCGGGGGCGCCAAAGGGCCTCGCCATGGTCGCCGGCGAGCGCGTGAAACGCCAGGATTCGGCTGCGAAACGATGGGCGTCCAGAGCCGCAAATCGGGTCCGGCAGGCGCTCCTGAAAGACGGCGCCTCGGATACGGGCTGCGGCCTTAAGGTCTTCTATCGCGAGGCCTTTTTGCGTCTGCCGGCCTTCGACCACATGCACCGGTACCTGCCGGCCCTGATGCGGCGGGAGGGTTTTGTGGTCGAATTCGCCCCGGTCAATCATCGCGCCCGGGCCTTTGGCGTCTCCAAATACACCAATCTCGGACGGCTGGCCGTCGCCTTTCGCGACCTCCTGGGCGTCATGTGGCTCAATGACCGCGCCCGCTCGCCAAAAGGGATCAGCGAGCTTTAGCTTCCCCGGTCGCCTTGTTATGGTGGGGCGGCCGAATGGGGTGAAGGAGCGGGGAATCCATGTACACAATGTTTCCGTTGATGACGATCGCGTTCGTGGTCTACGCGGCGCTGACCGTCCTCGGCATCACAGGCGCGGCGGGCGGGGCGACGGTCCCCTGGCATCAGGCCGAGATCGTATCCTTGCCGCTCTATTCCAAGGACCAGTGGGCGGTCACCGGCGGCGACATCTTTCTGTTCGCCAGCATGGGCCTCCTCTTCGTCGAACTGATCCGTTCGACCAAGACGGGACAGGCGTCGATCACCAATCACCTCCTGTCGTTCATGCTGTTCATTCTGGTGCTGCTGGCCTTCATTCTCGCGCCGAATTTCGGCAATTCGACGTTCTTCCTCTTCATGCTGATGTGTCTGCTCGATCCGATGGCCGGCTTTGTCGTGACCACGGTGACGGCGCGCCGCGACTTCACCACGACCGACGAGAAAAAGGTCATCGTCGGCCGCTAGAGCTTCAGGCGCAGGATTCAGACGAGAATGTCGAGGCGCCGGCCAAATCCGGCGCCGAGGCGCGCGCTTTGCTGATAGCCGCGGACGGCGCTGTGTCGCCGCCACTGGCCTGTTTCCGGACGGCTGTCGATCGTCGGCGCCGCGCGCGCGGCGCGCACCTCGATCGAAGATCGGCCGCGCGCCGCGATCGGGCGAAGCGCCGGAAGGTTAACAATCGGTTGCATAGCGGAGACTGAGCAATTTGCTTGCCGCCGATGCGGCCCATTTGAGTTTTATTTACGCCTCGGCCCTTATGGTCGAGTCTTGCGGGTTGTCGGGAGTACAATGGTGTTCAGCGCAAGTTGGCCTCGCGGGCGCGTCGAAGCCGACTTCGGCGCCGGGCCGACACCCCATTTGCGGCAGGCGCAATCCGCGGATCCGGACGACGCCCAGCTTCAGACGCTGTTTGAGTTCGATCCCGGAACGGGCCGCCTGCACTGGTCGGACGGGGCCGCCGCGGCGCGCCTCCTCGGCTCTGCTCCCGGCGCCGATCCGGGCGACCTCGTAGCCCGCATCGAGGGGGGGCCGAGCGCGGCCCGCCAGGCCGCCTTCGCAGACAAGGCCTCGAACTATGTCTGCGAATACCGCCTTCTGCGCCCCGAAGGGGAGGCCGTCTGGGTCGAGGAGCGCGGCGGCTGGATCGGCGCCGGGACGAGCCGCCGCCTCATCGGCGTCCTTCGGTCTACGGAGCATCAGCGCTGCAAGGAAGAGCGCCTCAAATGGCTCGCCGCCAATGACGAGCTGACCGGGCTCCTTAACCGGGCCCACCTGCGTCTGAAGCTCGACGAGTTTTTCAGCGACCCCGGGCGTCGCGGCGCATACCTCCTCGCCGGAATCGACGACCTTGGCGCCATCAATGCGGATTTCGGCTTCGAGATCGCCGACGAGGTCATCGTGGAGATCGCTCGGCGCCTCAACAGCGTCATCGGCCCCGATGACCATGTCGGCCGCGTCGCCGGCACCAAGTTCGGCATCCTGATCGCGGCGGCCGGTCCCGAGACCATGCGCGACACGTCGATCAAACTCATGAACGTCGTGCGCGAGAGCGTTGTCGAGTCGCGCAAGGGCGCAGTGGCGGCGTCGATCTCCATCGGCGCCGTCAACCTCCCCGCAGACGCCCGGAACAGCCAGGAGGCGATGGCCAAGGCGGAAGCCGCGCTCGATCAGGCCAAACGCCTCGGCCGGTCGAGCTGGTCCGCCTTCACCGAGAAGACCGACGTCGTCAGCACGCGGCGCCGCAACTCGCACATGTCGGATGTGATCCTCACCGCGCTCAACGAGCGGCGCGTGCGCCTCGCTTTCCAGCCGATCGTGTCCGATCTCGGCGAATCGCCCCTGAAATTCGAGTGCCTCATCCGCATGCGCGCCGAGGACGGCCGCGAAGTTCCTGCGCCGGAGTTCATTCCGGTCGCGGAGCGTCTCGGGCTCGTCCACCTTCTTGACCGGCGCGTGCTGGAGCTGGCGATCAACACGCTGGCCGCCTGTCCGCACATACATCTCAACGTCAACATTTCGATGGAGACGGTGAAGGATGCGGTGTGGGCGGAAGGGTATCTCGCGCATCTGCGCGCCAATGCGAGCCTTGTGCGCCGCATCGCCGTGGAGCTGACCGAAACCCAGGTCATCGACGCCATCGACGCCTCGATCGAGTTCGTCTCGGAAGTGAAGGCCCTCGGGGCCTCCTTCGCCATCGATGATTTCGGCGCCGGCTACACCTCGTTCCGGAACCTGAAGGCGCTCGACATCGACACGCTCAAGATCGACGGCTCCTTTGTCACGGGCGTCTCGTCCTCGCGCGAAAATCAGCTTTTCGTCCGCACCCTGCTCGATCTCGCCCGCAATTTCGGCATGAAGACCGTGGCCGAATGGGTCGATAACGAGGCCGACGCCATGCTGCTCAAGGGGCTCGGCGTCGATTACCTGCAGGGCTATCTCATCGGCAAGCCGGAGACCAATCCGAAATGGCTGCCCTCCGGCGCGCCCAATGAAGCGCCGCAGATGGCCCGGGGCTGAGATTTACTCTCTGCCCGGAATATTTCGGGCCTTGAGAGCCGCCTCGGCCTCGGCGATCGCCGATTCAAGCCGTGGAATCTCGTCCTCGAGCCGGCTGATGCTCTGGCGATAACGGGCGACGCTCTCGATCGCCTCGCCCTTGTCGTCAGCGCCCGTATTCATGTCGGCGATGCGCTCAAGCTCGCGCCTGATCTCGAACCGGTCCGAGGCGAGGCTGGCCCTCGCGGCCGTGAGCGCGGCGCGCTTTTGCGCGAGGCCGTCGGTGAGATCAAAGAGCCCCCGGCCCTTGCGGTATTCGGCCAGGAAGGCGCCTTCGGTCTCGGGCGCGCAGACGCCGCGATAATCGCGCCCGTTGCGCCCGGCGTCATAGCCGGCGTCCGGCGTGCAATAGGCGAGAAGGCCGCGGGCCCGGCCGCGATGATAATCTTGCGTGTTCGAGGCGGTGAGGGCGCCGGCGCATTCGGTCGCGCGCAGGCTCAGCCGGTCGGGCGTCTCGCCATAGAGCCCGTCGCGCTGCCCGAGCGAGGCCCAGTCCACGTCCGCACATTTCGAGAGCGGCGCGCCTGATTCCGACCCGCCTGCAGCGATTTCCGGTCGGTCGCCCCCGGCGCAGGCCGCAAGCGCCAGCACCCCCCCAAGCACCAGGCCACGCATGAACCCCTCCGTCATTGGATCCCATGGTAGCGGAGGGGGGGCGGCGCGCAATCCCTCGCGCATCACCGATCCGGGATCGGGGGAGCTTTGCCCCAAACTTGTCACAATCGGAGGAAACCTTCCGCCTTTGAGGCCGATCCCGGGCGGGGAGGCCTGAAGTTGGGAGTTCGGGCGATGAAAGTGAAACCGCTTCTTTTGTGCGCCGCCGCGGCCCTGGCCGCGTTGTCTGCGGCGACGCCGGCCGCCGCCGGCGGCGGCCATGGCCGCGGTCATGGCTACGGCCATTACAAGCATGGCGATTACGGCCATTACGGGTCGTGGCGCTATGACGGCTATCGCGGCGCCTGGCGCGACGATTATCGTTACGGCCATCATTATCGCTACAAGCGGCACAGAGGCGGGCTCTCGGGCGCAGAAGCGGGGCTCATCGCGGCAGGAATTGTCGGCGCGGCCATTCTCATCGACAGCGCCTCAAGCCGCGATCGCTATGATCGCTATGATGACCGTTATGACCGGCGCTATCGCGACGATTACCGCCGGGACGACTTCTATTACCGGCGCGACGACCGGCGCTATTCGGACCAGCGCTGGGACGACGATCGCGATGACCCCCTCGATCGCCGGCTGGAGGGCGGAAGAGCCCGGCCCGGAGAATACAATTACGGATCGGCCTATAATGACTGCAAGGCGGAGGCCCGGGAGGCGGCGCGCCGCGAAGGTCTGACGGTGGGCTTGCCGGCGCGGCCTGATGATATCGACAGCCTTGAGGGCGGCGAAGCCGTGCGCTTCACAGCGAGATTCGAGATGCAGGACCGCGGGCGGGCCTGGCGCCAGACGATGGTCTGCGAGGCCGACGCCGGCGGCGTGCGCTTCATGGAACTCGTCTAGGCGAGGCAGGCGGCTGGCGAACCCAATGCGGGGCTGATAGGCTCCGCGGCATGAGGTCTTTTCGCGCCATTCGAATTATCGTCCCGGACCGCCCCCTTGCTTGACAGGGATGCGCGGTTCCGGGTCATTGCCGCCTGAGCCCTCGTTTCAATCGAATCCAGAGAAGACCGATGCCCGACGCATCGACCAAGGCCGCTGAAGGCGGCGACTACAAGGACACGCTGTTCCTTCCCGCGACGGACTTCCCGATGCGCGCCGGCCTGCCGCAGAAGGAGCCGGAGCTGCTGAAACGCTGGAAGGAACTGGGACTCTACCAGCGCCTGCGGGAGGATGCGAAGGGCCGCAAGCCGTTCATCCTTCATGACGGCCCCCCTTACGCCAACGGCCACATCCATATCGGCACGGCGCTGACGAAGATCCTCAAAGACCTGATTGTCCGTTCAAGGCAGATGGCGGGCTTCGACGCCAATTACGTGCCCGGCTGGGACTGCCATGGCCTCCCCATCGAATGGAAGGTCGAGGAGGAGTTTCGGGCGAAGGGGCGCGCCAAGCGCGATGTTCCGCCATCGGAGTTTCGCGAGCGCTGCCGCGCCTACGCCGCGCACTGGCTTGACGTGCAGCGCGAGGAGTTCAAGCGCCTCGGCGGCGAAGGCGACTGGGACCATCCCTATTCGACCATGGACTTCGCCTCGGAAGCGGTGATCGCCGCCGAGCTGTTGAAATTCGTGAAGGCGGGGCTGCTCTATCGCGGGTCGAAGCCCGTCATGTGGTCGCCGGTCGAACAGACTGCGCTCGCCGAAGCAGAGATCGAATATCACGACAAGGACTCGCCGACGATCTGGGTGAAGTTTCCGTACCAGCACGGCGGAGTGTTTGACGCTAAGCCCGGCGCTGCCGCGCCAAGCGACAGAATTGAGGGCGCGTCCTTTGTCATCTGGACGACGACGCCGTGGACCATTCCCGGCAACCGGGCGATCTGCTTCGGGTCGAAGATCGCCTACGGACTTTACAAGGTCGAGGCGCTGGAGAAGATCATCGATCCGAAGACCGGCGCCGAGATCGCGCCCTGGGCAAAGCCCGGCGAAAAGCTGATCGTCGCCGACAGGCTGTGGGAGAAGGTCGCCGCCGCTGCGAAAATCGCTAAATGGACCCGACTAGATCCGGTCAAGCCCGCGGGAATGGTTTGCGCCCATCCGCTCAAGGGCCTTGGCGGCGGCTACCTGTTCGACGTGCCGCTGCTCGCGGGCGAGCATGTAACGGACGAGGACGGCACGGGCTTTGTCCATACCGCGCCCGGGCACGGGCAGGACGACTTCGAGGCGTGGAAGAGCCCCGCCGCCAGGACCTGGCGGGAGGCGCTGGCGAGGCTCGAAGGCAAGGACATACCCTATACGGTCGATGAGTTCGGCGCCTTCACGAAGGAAGCGCCTGGCTTTGAAGGAAAAAAAGTCCTCGTCACCGAAGGCAAGAACGCCGGCAAGGATGGCGACGCCAACAAGGCGGTGATCGACGCCTTGATCGAGCGCGGCGCCCTGCTCGCGCGCGGAAAGCTCACCCATTCCTATCCGCATAGCTGGCGGAGCCGTGCGCCGGTCATCTTCCGCGCGACGCCGCAATGGTTCATCCGCCTCGATCAGAAGATCGACGGCGGCAAGACCCTGCGCGAATACGCCCTCGACGCGATCGACGCGACCGAGTTCACCCCGCCGTCGGGCCGGAACCGCCTGCGCGCCATGGTTGAAGGCCGGCCCGATTGGCTCATTTCGCGCCAGCGCGCCTGGGGCGTGCCGATCACCATCTTCGTGGACAGGAACACGGGCGAAATCCTTCAGGACGAGGCGGTCAACGCCCGCATCCTCGACGCCGTCCGGCGCGAAGGGGCGGGCGCCTGGTTCGATCGTCCGGCAGCGGAGTTTCTGGGGCCGAAGCACGATCCCGCGCGCTACGAGAAGGTCGAGGACATTCTCGACGTCTGGTTCGATTCCGGCTCGACGCACGCCTTCGTGCTCGACAGGGAGATGGGCGGCCGCGCCGATCTCTCCTGGCCCGCCGACGTCTATTGCGAGGGTTCGGACCAGCATCGCGGCTGGTTCCAGTCCTCGCTCCTCGAAAGCTGCGGCACGCGCAAGCGCGCGCCCTACCGGCATCTCGTCACCAACGGCTTCGTCGTCGACGCCGAAGGGCGCAAGATGTCGAAGTCGCTCGGCAATACGATTGCGCCGGAAGAGATCATACGCGACTACGGCGCCGAGATCCTCCGCATCTGGATTGCGAGCCTCGACTACACCGAGGATCCGCGCATCTCCAAGGAGATCATCGCGACCGCGGTCGACGGCTACAGGAAGCTGCGCAACACGGTGCGCTATCTCCTCGGCGCGCTCGCCGGCCATTCGCCCACGGAGAAAGTTCCGCTGGAGGACGTGCCGGGTCTCGAGCGCTACATGCTGCACCGCCTAGCCGAGCTCGACCGCGAGGTGCGCGAGGCCTATGCCCGCTTCGACTTCAAGGCGGTCTGGCGCGCGGTCATGGAGTTCTGCGCGGCCGACCTCTCGGCCTTCTATCTCGATATCCGCAAGGACAGCCTCTATTGCGATCGGCCGAATTCGACAAAGCGCCGCGCCGCCCGCACGGTCATGGCGGCCTGCTTCGACCGCATCGCGATATGGCTGGCGCCCATCTGCGTCTTCACCATGGAGGAGGCCTGGCTCTCGCGCTATCCGTCCGCAGAAGGATCGGTGCATCTCCAGCAGTTTCCGCAGACGCCCGCCGAATGGCGCGATGACAAGCTCGCGGCCGACTGGGCGCGGCTCAAGGATGTGCGCCGCGTCGTCACCGGGGCGCTTGAAATCGAACGCCGCGAAAAGCGCATCGGCGCCAGTCTCGAAGCCGCGCCCGTCCTCCATGTCGCCGACGAGGGTCTTTATGGCCTCTGCCGCGGCGCGGATCTCGCGGACCTCTTCATCACCGCCGCCGTCAGGCTCGAACGGGGCGAGGGTCCGGCGTCGGCCTTCCGCCTTGCCGATGTGGCGGGCGTTGCGGTCGAGGCCGCACCTTCGGCTGCGAAGAAATGCGAGCGCTGCTGGCGCCATGTCGATGATGTGGGCAGGGCGGCGGCGCACCCCGCGCTTTGCGGGCGATGCGCCGACGCCGTTGCGGCGCGCGAGGCGGCATGACGGTGATTTGCGCATGGGAGGCGCCGCGAGTCCTCCCCCCCTCTCTGAGGGGGGGCTGGGGGGGAGCGGCGCAGCGCGCGAGGCGCACTGGTTTTGCTCCGTTAACGGAACGGCTCGTGCAACTTTCTCCCCCCCCGCCCCCCCTCGCGCTGACGCGCGAAGGGGGGAGGAGATGAGGCTATCCATGGCGTCCCATGCCGAACGACTGAAACGCTGGGCGGCGCGGGCCCGGGCGAGCAGCTTCTTTTTCGCCGGCCTTGTCGGCGCGGCGCTCGTCGCCGCGCTCGACCAGGCGACGAAGTTCTGGATTCTCAACGGCCTCAGACTTCCTGAGCTGCCGAGCGGACACCTTGAAATCGCGGAACTCTTCGATTTCACTTATGTCAGGAACTACGGCGCGAGCTTCGGCATGCTGAACGGGACGCCGCTCGCGCCCGTGCTCCTGTCGCTGGTCGCCCTGGCGGTCACCGCTGCGCTCATTCACTGGCTGCCAAACGCGACGCGTCGGCTCACCGTGGCCGGGGTCGCGCTCATCATGGGCGGAGCGGTCGGCAATCTCATAGACCGCCTGCGCTTCGGCTATGTGGTCGATTTCCTCAACTTTTCGGGTTTTCCGTTTCCGCACCTCAAGCTCATTGACGCATTCCCCTTCGTCGCCGTGACCAATGGCGGCTTCATCTGGGTGTTCAATGTCGCCGACGCCGCCATCAATGTCGGAATCGCCCTCCTGGTGATCGACTGGTTGTGGCTGAAGCGCGGGAAGGCGACGGCGGGTGCAGGCACAAGACTTTGATTTGCGGCCTGGCGGGCTTCGGCTATACAGCCGCAACGGCATGAAAGGCGTTCCAATGACTGGGTCCTCGTTTGTACGCGCCGGCGCGGCGCTCCTTGTGCTTGCAGGCCTTTCAGGCTGCGCCGGCTTCACCAAGGCGGTGGGCGGCGGCAAGAACCCGCCCGATGAGTTCGCGATTACGACCAAGGCCCCGCTGGTGGTTCCGCCGGACTATGCGCTGCGGCCGCCGAAGCCCGGTGAATCCCGCCCGGATGAGATGTCGGCCTCCGAGCGCGCGCGCCAGGTCCTGATGGGGGGCGCTTCGGGCGCCGCCCCGTCCCCGGGCGAGCAGCAGCTCTTGAGGAAGTCGAACGCGCTGACGGCCGATCCCAATATCCGGGCCATTCTCGACGCCGAGACCGGCAACCGCGCCGAAAAGGACCGGAGCCTCGCCAATCAGCTGATGTTCTGGAACTTCGTCGGCGGCAAGGTCGACGACTCGGCCGCGCCTTTGAGGGTCGAAAATCCGGATGAGTGGATGGCCCAGCGCGAGGCGGCGATCAAGACGGTGCTCGGCGAGGACGCCAAGGTCGTGATCAAGCGCGACGAAGAAACCCTGCGCCTGCCGGGGATCTTTTAAGGCCGCTGTTTCGGCCGGCGGCGCGCCGCCATAATGGGCCATGGCGAATCGCCCCGCAGAACATGTGACGCCCGCGCCAAGGCCCGTGATCCGGCGCCTGCCGCCCGATGCGGTGAACCGCATCGCCGCCGGCGAAGTGGTGGAGCGGCCCGCCTCCGCCGTGAAGGAGCTTGTCGAGAACAGTCTCGACGCCGGCGCCTCAAGGATAGACATCGACATACGCGACGGCGGAATGGCGGGGATCGTCGTCGCCGATGACGGCTGCGGCATGGGGCCTGAGGATCTCCTGCTCGCCGTCGAACGTCATGCGACGTCCAAGCTGGCGCCGGACGGGGAGGGGCGATTCGATCTCGAGCGCATCGCTTCACTCGGCTTTCGCGGCGAGGCGCTTCCCTCGATCGGCGCTGTCGCCCGTCTCGACATTGCGAGCCGCGCGCGCGGCGCCGCCGAAGCGTTCCGTCTGTCCGTATACGGCGGAGAGATCGACGGGCCCGCGCCCGCCGCGTTTGCTGGGAGCGGGACGCGCATCGAGGCGCGCGACCTCTTCTTTGCGACGCCGGCGCGGCTGAAATTCATGAAATCCGAGCGCGCCGAGACCGAGGCGGTCGCGGAGACGGTCAGGCGCCTCGCCATGGCCTTTCCCGAGGTCAGCTTCTCGCTAGCCTCGAATGGGAGGCGGCAATTCGCGCTGCAGGGCGAACGCGACAGCGAGAGCGGCTGGCTGAAGCGCCTCGGCGCCATCATGGGGCGGGAGTTCGAGGAGAATGCGCTGGCCATCGACGCGCGCCGCGACGGGCTCTCTCTGCGCGGCTTCGCTTCGCTGCCGACCTTCCATCGCGGGCTTGCCGACCGGCAATATCTGTTCGTGAACGGACGGCCCGTGCGCGACAGGCTGCTTGTCGGCGCGGTCCGGGGCGCCTATGCCGATTTTCTCGCGCGTGACCGCCACCCGGCGCTTGCGCTCTTTCTCGACGTCCCGCCCGAGTTTGTCGATGTGAACGTGCATCCGGCGAAGACAGAGGTGCGCTTCCGCAATCAGAGCCTCGTGCGCGGCCTCATCGTGTCGGCCCTGCGCCACGCTCTCGCCGGGGCCGGCCATCGCGCCGCGACCAGCCCGGCGGCCTTTGCATTGGGACGGATGACGCCCGGTGTGATCGGGAACCGGGAACCGGGAATCGGGAATCGGGGCCTGCTCAAGCTGCATGACGCTCAAGCCCCGGCCACGAGGTTCGGGCCGGCGAATCCCTTCCTTCGAGCCTATGAGCCGTTTACGGACGATGCCGCCTCGGGCCTCGCTGACCGCGGCCGCGGATTCGACATTGAGGCGCCGTCGGCGCGGGCGGATGCGGAGGAAGGCGGCGGCGCCTATCCGCTCGGTGCGGCGCGGGCGCAACTGCACGAGACCTATATCGTCGCGCAAACCGAAGACGGGCTCGTGATTGTCGATCAGCACGCCGCTCATGAGCGGCTCGTCTACGAACGCATGAAGAAGGAACTTGGCGCCGGCAACGTCGCCCGGCAGGCGCTGCTCATCCCGGAAATCGTGGAGCTCGAAAGCGCGGCGGCGGATCGCGTCGCGGAGCGCGCCGACGAGTTCGCAGAACTCGGACTTGTGCTCGAACGCTTCGGCGACGACGCCGTTCTCGTGCGCGAGACGCCGGCGCTGCTCGGCAATCCCGACATTGGCGCGCTCGTCCGCCGCCTGGCCGACGACCTTGCCGAATTCGGCGAGGGACTGGGGTTGAAAGAGAGGCTTGAGCAGGTCTGTTCCTCCATGGCCTGCCGCGGCTCGGTGCGCGCGGGACGGCGGCTCACCGTTGACGAAATGAACGCGCTGCTCCGCGCGATGGAGGAGACGCCGCATTCCGGCCAGTGCAATCATGGCCGTCCGACCTATGTCGAACTGAAGCTCGCCGACATCGAGAAACTGTTCGGCCGTCGGTGAGGTCGGCCCGTCGCAGAGGTGCTTCGCCGCGCCGGCCGGATTGTCTACCAGATGCAATGTCAACGGAGGGGACCATGATCCAGTTCATCATCGCCGCTGCGGCGGTTGCGGTCGCCGTCGTCCCGACTGCGCGCGCCGAGCCCTATGCGCCGATGGCGCCCTTCGCCGGGCTCGACGGCAAGGCCTATCGCGCCGAATGGTCCGACGACGGCAACAAGAAGACCGTCGATGTCGCGACCTATGAGCTGATTCTGGACGGGCGCGCCCTGCAGTCGACCCACCGGATCGAGGGCTCGACCTATGGCGGGCGGACGATCATCTTTTATGACGAAGGCGCGAAGAAGTACGTGTTCCACTACTTCACCACCGGCGGCTTCCACACCGCCGGGACGGCGGATGTAAGGGATGGGGTCATGACGTCAGAGGAGAAGGTCGAAGGACATGCGACGATCGCCTCGGTGCGCTCCAGCGCAAGCTTCGCGCCGGAGGCGATCCGCGTCGAAGTCACCTATGTCGGCAAGGACGGGTCGCAATCGCCGCAGCCGGCGCGAACCTATGCGCCGATCGTCCACCCCGGCGAGCTCTTTCCAAAATGACCGCGACCTTCGTTCCGCTCACGTCGCTCAGTCACTATACGGACTATACGCCTGAAGCGATGCTGGCGCGCAGCCGCGCCTTTCTCGAAGCCGCGCGGCGCCGTCACACTGTCCGGCAATTCTCCGCAGAGCCGGTCGCGCGCGAGGTCATCTTGAACTGCATCGCTGCGGCCGGGCTTGCGCCCTCCGGCGCCAATCACCAGCCCTGGCATTTCGTCCTTGTCGGCGATCCTGCCGTCAAAGCCAGGCTCCGCGAGGCCGCGGAGCAGGAAGAAGAAGCGTTCTACGCGGGCAAGGCCTCGCCCGAATGGCTGGAGGCGCTGGCGCCCTTGGGCACGGACGCCGTCAAGTCCTACATGACGACAGCGCCCTGGCTCATCGCCGTTTTTGCGCAGCGCCGCGGCGGTCCCGATGCGGGCGACGACAGGAAGAACTACTACGTCAACGAAAGCGTCGGCATCGCCGTCGGATTCCTTCTCCTCGCTTTGCATGACGCAGGACTCGCAGCGCTGACGCATACGCCGAACCCGATGGGGTTTCTCAACGAATGTCTCGGCCGCCCGGCCAGCGAGAAGCCCTATATGATCGTTGTCGCCGGAAAACCCGCGGCGCACGCAGAAGTCCCGACGCATGCGCTGAAGAAGAAGGCGCTCAAAGACATCCTGACCGTCATTTGAATCCGGCTGATCGCCCGATCACCGCGGCGAGAGCCAGTTCCTGATGCGTTTCGCCCCGGCGGCGTGCGCCCCGAGGCTGGCGAAGCCGCCGCCCGCGATCGCTTCTCCCATCTCGACGAGCGCGCCATAGGCGGCATAGGCAAGACTGGAGCCGAGGCTCACGCGAGCTGCGCCGGCTTGCGCCAGATCATCGAGCGAGGCGCCGGCGAGCCTGCCCATGACCAGCACATTGACAGGTCTCGATACG
>CAYTVQ010000025.1:0-17233 GCA_964441615.1 uncultured Caulobacterales bacterium
CATCGGCGGCAATCACCTGCTGCACGTCCTGCGCCGCAACCTCGACGTCCAGATCCTCCTCTTCAACAACCAGATCTACGGGCTCACCAAGGGCCAGTACTCGCCGACGAGCCGCGCCGGCACGAAGAGCCCGTCCTCGCCGGCGGGCTCCCTCGACGCCCCGCTCCTCCCCTGCGGCTTCGCGCTCGGCGCCGGCGCCAGATTCATCGCGCGCGGCATCGACACCGATGCGAAGAATCTCGGCGAGGTCTTGAAGGCCGCCCACGCCTTCAGGGGCGCTGCCTTTGTCGAGATCTTCCAGAACTGCATCGTCTACAATGAGGATGTGCACGCCGACTTCACCGAGAAGAAGGTCGCTGACGAGCGCCAGATTCATGTCGAGCATGAACGCCCGCTGCTCTTCGCCAAGGGAGCGAAGGGCCTCCGGCTCAATCCGCAATCGCTGAAGCTCGAGGTCGTCTGCGTGGGCGACGGCGGCGTGCCGGCGAGCGACGTGCTCGTGCATGACGAAACCAATCCGATCTTCGCCCAGCTGCTGATCTCCATGCCGCGCGACGTTTTCCCGGTGGCGATGGGCGTCATTTACCGGTCGCCGGCCACGCCCTTCGACGAGGCGTTCTGGAACGCCCATCCGACACATGCGCCCCGCGCCGGCAAGGTCGCCGCCGCGCTGCGCCGTGCGAGCGTCTGGAAGAAATAGCTCCGGGCGGCGCGCCCGGCCGGCGACCGCCCGCCGCCGATGAGGACGGCAGCGACGATGGAAGACTATCTCCTCGCCAATCCCTGGCTCATCGTCCTTCTCGGCGTCATGGGCTGGAGCATCCTGCTCTCCCTGATTGCGCGGCTCTCCGGATGGTCGGCCCTCGCCGAGCATTACGAAGCGACGGACACCCATGACGGACCGAAGCGCCGCTTCCAGTCCATCGCGATGGAGCGCGTAAAGCTTGTCCCCTCCAACTATGGCGGCATCGTCGAATTCGCCGCCGACCCGCGCGGCCTCCACCTGTCGCTGTTCATTCTGTTCCGTCCCTCCCATCCTCCGCTGGTCATTCCGTGGTCGGACCTCGCCGTCGAGACGCGGCAGGTCCTCATGTGGACGCAGGTCGTGCTCACCGCCGCGCGCGCCCCGGGAGTGAAGATCATCATCCAGAGCGCGGCCGCGGAATGGATCGCAGCGCAATCGGGCGGCCTCTTCGCTTTCGCCGCGGCGGCGCACCAGGCGCCGGTCCGCAACGCCTGATCTGGTTAAAAGCACTATGAAATCCGCGAGCGGCATGAGCCGAGGCTCGGCCAATTCTGCGGAGTTTAGCGCAACAGTGTGATTTGCCTCGTCGCCGACATGGTTAACCGCGCGCCGGCGCGGGGGGCGGTTCAGGCGCCTGCGCTGCCGAAATCTCCCGTCAATCTTAAGCGGGCGTTGAGGCTCATCCGGCATTCTCAGGCGCGGCCGAGGCCGGCCCGGAGAAGAGCCATGTTCCGCGTCATCCTCCTCATGATCTTTTTTATGGTCCTCCTGTTCACGCTCGTGACCAATCTCGCGGCGGAAAGAACCGGCGGCCGCAAGGTCAACATTTTCAACGAGGCCGGACGCGCGGTCGTCAATCTCCTGAACGGGGCCGGCCGCATGGCGCCCAATATTCGCGGTGTCAATGTCAACTTGCCGAACATCTCCCTCGGCCGCGAAGCCGGCGCTGACGACTGGGAGGCGCCCAATCTCGCCGGCGCCGACTTCAGCGGGCAGAAGCACCAGGAAGCCGTCTTCGCCGGCGCCATCATGCCGAATGCAACCTTCATCAACACGCTCCTCGACGGGGCCAATTTCGAAGGCGCCAGCGGCGACCGCGTGGTCATGAAGAAGGCGCGCCTCGACGGCGCGCGGCTCGATGCGGTCCAGTTCACAAGCGCCGACTTCAGCGACGCTTCCCTGCGCGGCGCGAGCCTGCGCGCCGCCTCGCTCACGGCCAGCGACTTCACCAGGTCCGACATCTCCTACGCGAAGTTCTCCGGCGCCGAGGCCGAGGGCGCGCGCTTTGGCGGTGCCTATGCCGTCGGCGTGGTGATGAACGAGGCGCGGCTGGCGCGGTCTGATTTCTCGGGCGCGGACATGAGCGGCGCGCGCCTCGCCGGCGCCGATCTCAAGGGCGCGGTCTTCGCCGGCGCGAGGATCGAAAAAGCGGACCTTGCCGGCGCACATATTGAGGGCGCCGATTTCTCTGGCGCTGTCGGCGCCGCGCCGGAGCAGTTTGCAAGCGCCTGCGCCGACGATGCTACAAAACTGCCTGACGCAATCACCGCCGGCCGCTGCTGATTGCAGCGGCGCCGGCGGAGGCGAGGCGCCTTCCGCAACGACGTTCATGGCTCAGCGGGCCGCGTCGCCTTTGAGGAGCCGCACGGGATCGAGCGCCTGCAATATGGCGAGCGCCAGCGGCGAGAGGCCCGCAGGCTTCTCCGGTTCGCGCAGGGCGAATATCCGGGCGAGACCCGAAACGTCGCGCGCCGGCGCCTCGCCGCCCCAGCGCAGGTCCGGCGGCGCGGCCGCAAGCGCCATGATCATTGACTTCTGCTCGGGCGCCGGCAGCACGCCGGCCGCGCCCATCGATTTCTCGATCGAAGCCATCACCTCGCCGACCGTGCGCGCCCGGCCAGCCTGATAGAAGACCGGCTTGTTGGCGGCCGCCGCATTCGGCAGCAGCGCCGCCGCAGAGGCCTCGGACGGCGCTTCAATGAGACGCGCCGCGCCGGCGGCGCCCAGAAAATGCGCCGCATAGAGTTCGGCGGCGCTGACGTCGCGTCCGAGTCGCTTCTGGAGGGCCGCGCGATTCTCCTGGACCAGTTCGCCGGCGAGCGCGGCGGCATGGTCGGGATTGAATCGAAGATCGAGGATCTCCTGCCGGCGCGCCGGATCGGAGATTGTGAAACGCCCGTCCGCGCCACGCTCAATGGCGGCGGCGGCGTCGGCGAGCCCGTGGCGCGCGCCGTAATTCTTCACGGCGCCGAGCCAGGTCTGCTCGATGAACTGGAACAGTCCGGCTGCGGATGACGTCTTCGCCCTGGCGGCGGGATCGAGCGAACTCTCGCGCCGGGCCATGTTGTAGAGAAGCTCAAAGCTCGACCCCGTCGCGGCGCTCGCTCTTTTCAGGGCGGCGGTCACGGCGGCGGGGGCGGCCTTGGCAAGGGCGTCGGGGCTCATCGGCTTCCGGTGTGCGGGCGACTGATACTCGGAACTCAAGGTCAATAACTCCTGAACAGGCTAAAGGGATGCGGCGGCCGCAAAGCGGTCCGGCCGGAACGGGGAGAGCGCGCGCTGGCGCGCGCCCGACAGGACCAGGGGCGCGAGCAGCGCCGCGGTCTCGGGAGCGAGGAGCACGCCATTGCGATAGTGGCCGACGGCGAAAAAAAGATTCGAGGGGCCGCGCGGATCGGCTCCGAGCACAGGCGCGCCGTCCGGAGTCGCCGGCCGCAGGCCGGCCCAGCGTTCCAGTTCGGGACAGTCATTGATCGCCGGGACAGCAGCGCTCGCCGCCGCCCTGAGCCGCTCGATCGCATCGGCGGAAGGGTCCAGCGAGGTCTCGTGCGGGATGGCGGTCGCGCCGATGACGAGACGGCCTTCCGCCTTCGGGCAAAGATAGGCGCCCGGCGCGCGCACGACGCAGGCGGGGCCGCCGCTCTCGCATCTGACCGCGAGCGCCTCTCCCTTCACGGGATGAATGGGCGGGGCCGGCGCCGGCAGCGCGATCCTGCCGACAGCGACGCCCGCGGCGATCACCACGGCGTCGGAGAGAAACGCGGCCCCATCCTCGGTATTGGTCACGAGCGCGCCCGCGCCTTTCGCGGCGACTTCGCGAACGCGCCCATCGACGAGCGCGCCGCCATGGCGCTTGATGGCCCGCCGCAATGCGATCGAGAGCAGGCGCGGATCGACCTGCGCATCGTCGGGCGCCCATAGCGCTGCGACGACCTTCCCGGATATCGCCGGCTCTCGCTCGCGCGCGCGCTCGGCGTTCAGGATGCGGACATTGCCGCCGCGGACATCGATATCGGCGGCTGTCTCCGCGAACTCGGCCGCAGCGGCGTTGTCGAATGCCAGCCCCATGACGCCGTCATGTCGGAAATCGACGCTTACGCCCGTCGCCGCTTCGAGCCTTTGCGCGAAGTCCGGCCAGCGCTTGAGACTGGCGAGACTGAGATCATAAAGCGGCTCGGCGACAGCGCCGCGGCTGTGCTCAAAGCTCGGCGCGAGCATGCCCGCCGCGGCCTGCGTCGCCGCCGGGGCTTCAGCCCCGGCGTCGATCACCGTCACCTGCGCGCCCTCCTCGGCGAGGCGCCAACCGAGTGCGAGCCCGATGACGCCGCCGCCGACGATGACCACAGATTTGCCGCTCATGACGCCAGCTCCTCTCTCCCGCGCGTGCTCCGCGCCGCCTTTTCGAACATGGGCATCATTTCGAGGCCTCGCTTTCGCCGCCGTCAACCAGGAGGCGCGTCTTTTCGCGCGAACCGGCGGATGACCCGAAATAATAGTTCACCACCGCCGCGGTCATGGTCGCCAGCGCCCCGAGCATGATCGAAAACTCGGTCTCAGCCCCTTCGGGAAGCCTTTTCCCCACCATGACGGCGAGCACGACGAAGAACCCAAGAACGATGACCCCGCCAAGAATTGCGGGCGTCAGGTCGTCGAGCGCGGTCTGCCGCGTCCGCGCATTCGCCCGGTCTGCGGCGGCGATACGCTCTTCCTCAATGTCGGCGCTCCGCATCGCGGCTGCAAATTCGGCTTCTGCGCGTTTGAGCGCGATCAACTGCTCGGGCGAAGCCGTTCTCATCGCTTCTGCAAGCGCGGCCTCATCGGCGCCGGCCTTGCCGAAAATCGCGCGCGAGATCTTCTCGACCGCCTTGCCGGCAAGAGGGCCGCCAAGCGCTTCGGCGAGCGCGGGCGCGGTCCTGGCGATTGCGCGCTTCAACCCTCCGCCTACGTCTTTTTTCGTGTCTTCAGCCATACTCTCACTCTTTCCTTGTCCGTCCTTTCCGGACGCGGGAGCGATCATAAGGCCGTGGCGCAGGTGTGGGATAACTTCGATATGTTTCCCCTCGCGCGCGAAATTCGTTAACCTTTATGAACGCGCAGACCCTTGCCAAGTTTCAAGTTGCATTGGCGGCCGGATCAATTCACGGTTGCGCGAGTCTGATTCGGCGCGCGTGTTAAGCGCCTTTGTACCGCAGGCGAACCGCGTACCGGTTCCACAGAAAATGGTTGGTTATGACGCTGGCGCTCTGCGCGCTCGCCTCGCTGATTCTGGCTGTCGCCCTGTCGCGAACGCATCTCCTCGCCCGGGCCGCCGATGCGCCGGCGCTGACGCTCGCCGCCGGCGGCGCTCTCGCTTTGCTGCATCGCGTGTCCGGCGCGCCGTCCCTCCCCGCCGAATGGACGGCGTCCGCCGCCGAGGCCGGCCTCGCCGCCCTCGTCTTTGTATCCGCGGCGCAGGTCCGGGTGAGCCGGCTCGCCGTGCAGTGTCCGGCTTCATTCCGGCTCACGCTCGGGGGAGCGCCCCTGTTCCTCGTCGTTTGCAGCCTCTGCGCCTTTATACTTCTGCCGCAATTATCGCTGCCTTCCGCCGTGCTGCTGGGCGGCGCCTTGATGCTGACCGGCGCCGCCTTCGACCGCCACGCCGTCACCACGACGCCTGCGCCCGCGTCAATCAAGGCGGCGGTGCGCACCGAAAGCGCGGCCATTGTCGCGCTCGGCGCGCCGGTGGCGATTCTCCTTGCGGCCAACGCCCATGCCGGCGAACCGCGCCTCGAACCGCTCTTCACGACAAGCCTCGCCGCGCTCAAGGGTTTCGCGCTTGGCGGCGTGTTGGGACTCATCGCGGGACGCTATGCGGAATGGCGCGCCTTCTGGCGCGGCGGCCGGGCCGCCTTCCTCGCCGGCGCGGGCGCCTTTCTGCTGGCCCCGCTCTTCGGCGCCGAACCCGTGATCGCCGCGGGCGCCGCGGGACTCCTCTGGGGTGAGGAGACGCGCGCCGCGCCGCTCACGCGTCTGCGCATGCGCCGCATCGTGGAGCGCGCGGTGACGCCCGCCGCCTACTTCGCCTTTGGCCTCGTGCTGGCGCCGCGGCTTCTCCAGGCTGACCTTCTGACCGTGCTGTTTGCAGCCGCCGCGGTGACGGTGATGCGGGCGGGCCCGCGCCTCGCCATGTTGCAGCGGGCCCCGATGCCCAAGGAGAGCCAGGCTTTCCTCGCCTGGTTCGGCGGCGCGCCGGGAGCCGCCTCGGCGCTCTTCATTCTGAGCCTCATAGACGACGTCATGATCGTCGATCACGAAGCCCTGCTCACGGTCTCAACGCTCGCCGTCGTCGCCGGCGTCGCAGCCGCCCGTCTGACCTCCAAGCCGCTGGCGCAAAATCTCCTTCGCGAGATGGCCGCCGCCCGCAAGCGCAGGCTGTTCGCGCAAGCCGCCTGAAGGCCGCTCGGCTGTTGAAAACTAACCGGCCCCAGCGTGCTCCTGCACCCTAGACGGCCCTCTCGAACAGGCGGATTTTGCGCGCGATGCTGCCTGGAGCCCCAAGATGTGGCGCCTCGCGATGGAATCGGCTTTTAAGGACGCGATGAGGCGAAATGGTCGGTCTGCCTCCCGGGAGGGTCTTCCCGGTCTGCGCGTGCGCCTGACGGCGAGCGCCATCGTCCTTGCGCCAGCAGCGGCGTGGGCGCAGGCGCCCGCGGCATTCGACCTGATCGGCGGCTCATTCGGGCCGATCGCCCTCGGGGCCATCGGCGTGTTGACGCTGGCCGCCGGCGGACTTCTCGCCTGGTCGCTCAAGCTCGCCTCGGCGTCCCGCAATCAGTCCGTGCTCTGGTCCGGCCGCCTCGCCGAAATGGAAGCGCAGCTTGAAAAGGCCGAGAGTGTTCTCTCCGCGCATCCCGGCCTCGTGCTCGTCTGGGAGGATGATTATGACGCGATCGAAAGCGGATGGGGCGCGCCGAAGATCCTTGGCGGACCGGCGGCTCTCGCGTCGCTGATGTCTTTCGCCAAGGCTTCAGATCTCGCCGGTCCCTCCCCCGTCGCGCGGCTGCTCGAAGCGCTTGGCGACCTCCCCGTCGAGGACGAGGGGCCGGCCGACGAGATCAAGAAGCTGCGCGAGAAAGTGCACGAGCTCCGCGCGCATGGCCTCCCCTTTTCGGGCGCCGTCGTCACGTCCGAGGGCCGGCCGATCGAAGCGGACGGCCGCGTCGCCGGCAGCCAGGTCGCGCTCTGGCTCACCGACCCGGCCGTGCGTATGGCCGAGGACGCCGGGCTCATCGGAAAAGTCCGTGAACGGACAACGGATCTTCATGGCGCCCTCGCGCTCCTCGACCGCGCGCCGATCCCCGCCTGGCGGCGCAACGCCGACCTGACGCTCGCCTGGGTCAACAAGGCCTATGCCGAGGCGGTCGAGGCTGCGAGCCCGGCCGCAGCCCTGAAGGACCAGCTCGAACTCGACGCCGGAGCCAGGAAGATCGCCGAAAAGGCCGCTGCTGACAGAAGGCCGGCCGAAGGACGCATCATCGCCAATATCCGGGGCGAACGCCGCGTCTTCCGCGTGGTCGAGACGCCCATGCATGCGGCCGGCGATGCGGCGCTCGGCGGCTTCGCGACAGACATCACCGAACTCGACCGCACGCGGAACGATCTCAAGAACCACATCGAGGCGAGCCGCAAGACGCTCGATCAGATTCCGGTCGCAGTCGCGCTTTTCAATGCGGCGCAGGCCCTCACCTATCACAATGAGGCCTTTGCGCGGCTGTGGGGCCTCGACGAAGCCGAGCTTGCAACGCAGCCCAGCCACGGCGAGATTCTTGACCGCCTCCGTCATGACGGCAAGCTCCCGGAGCCTGAAAATTATGCGAGCTGGAAGGCGGATCAGCTTGCGCTCTACGCCGCTTTCGAGGGCGTCGCTGACGGCGCCGAGGAGGCCTGGAGGCTGCCGGACGGACGCACCTTGCGCGTCGCGCGCGCGCGCCATCCTCTCGGCGGCATCGTCGTCGTATTCGAGGACATCAGCGAGCGCCTGGCGCTGGCTGCGCGCTACAACACGCAGATCAGCGTCCAGCGCGCGACCCTGAACAACCTCGCCGAGGGCGTCGCCGTATTCGGCTCAGACGGGGCCATGCGCCTGCACAATACGGCTTTCCAGCGCCACTTCCGCCTCGACAAGGATTTCCTCTCCGAGCGGCCGCATATCGATCGCGTGATTGCGGCGCTCAAATCGCAGCTGTTCAAGGGCGCCGAGGTGCTGCTGGAGGTCAAGCGGCGCGCGACCTCGCTCACGCCGGAAGACCGCACGCCGCTCGTCGATGCGGGCCTTTCAATTGTGGATGGGCGCAGCTTCTCGCTCTCGACCGAGCCGCTTCCGGACGGCGCGACGCTCATGCGCGTGCTCGACGTGACCGACAGCCGCGAACGCGAGAAAGAGCTCAAGGAGCGCAACGCCTTCCTCGAGGACATCGATCGCCAGAAATCGAAATTCGTCGATCACATTTCCTATCAGCTGCGCACGCCGCTCGCGACCATCATCGGCTTCGCCGAGATGCTGGACGACCAGATGTTCGGCATGCTGAACGATCGCCAGAAGGACTATGTGGCGAGCATCCTCACCGCCTCGAACCATCTGCGCGATCTCATCACCGACATCATCGATCTCGCCGTGATCGATGCCGGGAAGATGACGCTCGACGTTTCCAGCGTCGATGTTCGCGATCTCCTCGAAAACGCCGCGACCTATGCGGCGCTCAAAGCCGAGGACGCCCAGACCCAGCTTTCAGTCGAATGCGCGAAGGACATCGGCGCCATCGTCGCCGACGCCAAGCGCCTGAAGCAGGTTCTCTTCAACCTGCTCTCCAACGCCTTCGCCTATACTGGCGCCGGCGGGAAAGTGGTGCTCGGGGCCGACCGCACGCCGGGCCTCGTGCGCATCTTCGTCGCCGACACGGGCCGCGGCGTCTCGCCCGAGGACCAGGCGAAGGCCTTCGATCCCTTTGAAAGCCGCGGACCCTCGGCGGGCGCCGGCATTGGCCTGTCGCTGGTTCAGAAGTTCATCAGTCTGCATGGCGGCTGGGTGCGCATGGAATCGGAGCCCGGCAAGGGGACGCGCGTCACTTGCTACCTGCCGGAGCGCCCCGCGACGGGCGCTGCCCCGGATCCGGGCCCGACCGCCGCGCCGGCGGCCGACCAGCCGCGGATCGCCGCCAAGGGCGGGACCGCGCCAGCGCGCCGCAAGCGCGCGTCCGGCCCGAAGGCCCATGCCGCCGAATGACTGCTGAACAATCGGCAATCTGTCGGAAAAGCGCGTGCAATCCGCGCCGGATCGCCGCAGTTTTGACTAACGTCGAGGGAGATCGTCATGACCCGTTCTGTAGTCCTGCTGTACGGCGCGGCCATGCTGGCATTGTCCGCCTGCGGAAAGAAGGAAGCGGCCCCCGTCGCTGACGCCGGCAGCGATTCCGCCGCGTCGGCGACGTCGGCGCCTGCGCCTGAACCCGCGAAAGAGGCCGAACTTCCCGCCGGCTTCCCGAAGATGACCGCGCATTACAAGGCCGTCTACAAGGCGAAGATGGGCGAGCTGGGCGAGCGGGAAATGACGGTCGAAGTCGCCGGCGAAAAGAAATACCGCTTCGAGATGCCGCATTTTTCGGCCGAACGCGCCGCCGCCGGCGACAAGATTGTCGGCGTCTTCGACGACGCGCAGAACCGCGCCGTCATGTTCGTCGAGGGCAAAGACGCCAGGAAGCTCGCGCTCGTCGTGCCTCAGGAGCAGAAAATTCTCGAAAGCTTCCTCGAATGGTCAAGCGAGGCAGGCGAGCCGCCGAAGAAGATCGGTTCGGACAATATCGCCGGCCTCTCCTGCGACCTCTGGCAGTCGGCCGCCAGCGACGGTGAAAAGCCGGGCGAGGCCTGCATCACCCGCGACGGCATACTGCTGCGCGCCGGCGACAAGGGAGCAACGCCGGAAATCGTCGCTGTCAGCGTGGACAAGGGCGCGCGCCCGGCGACGTCCTTCAAGATTCCGGAGGGCTATGAACTCGTGGACATGGCCCCCTGCCAGAAGCTGATGCAAGACGCCATGGCGGCTGCGCAGGCAGGCAAGACGCCCGACATGGCTGCGATGCAGAAGTGTCAGACGATCGGCATGCAGGCGGCGGAGATTTTCGGCGGCCTCGAATAGCGCAATGCTTCAGGCCGAGAGGCGCGCGATCAGTTTACGGATGAATTTTGTCGCTTCCGCCACCTGATCAATGGCGATCCATTCGTTCGGCTGGTGGGCCTGGTCGATGGAGCCAGGCCCGCAAATGACCGTTGAGAAGCCGGCCTCCTGAAATTGCCCCGCTTCGGTCGCGAAGGCGACGACCTCGGTAGCGTTGCGCCCCGTCAGGGATTTAACAAGGTCGGCCGCCGGATTGTCGGCGAGCGGGGCCAGCGGCGGCGCATTGGTCATCTGGACGGTCTCGACGCGGCACTGCGCCGATTTGCGACGCATATCGGATTCGACTTCGCGCGCCGTGATCTCGAATTCCCGCAGCACGTCCCTGGCGCTTTCGCCAGGCAGCACGCGGCAATCCCATTCGAACTGGCATTCGCCGGCCATGATGTTCAGTTGCGTGCCGCCGCGGACGACATTGACGGTCATGGTCGTGTAGGGCGGGGAGAACGGACTTTGCGCCGCGGGCGCCTCGGCGCGCGCGCGCCGCATTGCGACAAGATGCGCAATCAGCCGGGCGGCGGCCTCAACCGCCGAAACGCCGCGATCGGTCTGGCTCGAATGCGTAGTGAAGCCGGTGACGGTCGTCCGGAAGGAGGCGATGCCCTTGTGGCCATCGACGGCCTTCATGAGCGTCGGCTCCCCGACGATGACCGCCGCGGGCGCCGGAAGCTTTCCCCGGATCTCCGCGATCATGTGCGGCGCGCCGAGGCAGCCGATTTCCTCGTCATAGGAAAGCGCGAAGATGACGGGGCGCTTGAGGCCCGCCGCAACCATCTCAGGAACGAGCGACAGTCCGACCGCGGAGAAGGTCTTCATGTCAGAGGTTCCCCGTCCGTAGAGGCGGCCATCCTTCTCGACGACGCGGAAGGGGTCCGTCGTCCAGTCCTGCCCGGCGACCGGCACGACGTCGGTGTGGCCGGAAAGGATGACGCCGCCTTCGACTTTCGGCCCGACTACCGCATAGAGATTGGCCTTGCTCCGGTCGGCGTTGTAGACGCGCTCGGTCTCAGCGCCGTGCGTGCGCAGAAAGGCCTCGACATCGTCGATGAGCGCGAGATTGGATTTCGACGACGTCGTGTCATGGGCGACGAGTCGCGAAATCCAGTCGATCTGGCGAGATAAACTCATCCGCCGCTCTTATCAGGCCTCTCGCCAAAGGCGAAGCCCGGCGCCGTCAGGTCAGCGCGCCATCGTGAAGGCCTCAAGGCCGGAGAGGCGCAGCGCGGGCGGAACAACCGGAACCTCGCGCGGAGGAACGCCTTCCACAGCCTTTGCGAAGGCGGCGATATGGGCCGGAGTCGTGCCGCAGCAGCCGCCGATGATGTTGAGGAGTCCGCTCCGCGCCCATTCGCTCATATGCCCGCTCATGCTTTCGGGCGTTTCGTCATAGCCGCCGAAAGCGTTGGGGAGCCCGGCGTTGGGATAGGCCGAGACATAACAGTCGGCGACACGCGCAAGCTCCGCCACATAGGGCCGCATGAGGTCGGGCCCAAGCGCGCAGTTGACGCCGACCGACAAGGGCCTCGCGTGGCGGACTGCGTTCCAGAACGCTTCCGGGGTCTGCCCCGAAAGCGTGCGTCCCGACTGGTCCGTGATCGTGACCGAGAGCATGACCGGCAGCTCCAAGCCGAGTTCGTCGAACAGCTCGTGCACGGCGTAGATCGCCGCCTTGGCGTTCAGCGTGTCGAAGATCGTCTCGATGAGGATCGCATCGACGCCGCCCTCAATCAGTCCCCTCGCCGCTTGCGCATAGCTGTCCTTCAGCGCGTCGAAGTCGATGTTGCGCTTCGCCGGATCGTTCACGTCCGGCGAGATCGAGCAGGTGCGATTGGTCGGACCGATGGCGCCGGCGACCCAGCGCGGGCGCTCTGCGGTCGCTATGGCGTCCGCGGCGGCGCGGGCGAGACGCGCACCTTCGAGATTGAGCTCGAAGGCGAGGCTCTCCATGCCGTAATCGGCCTGCGCGATCGAGGTCGAGCAGAAAGTATTGGTCTCGATCATGTCGGCGCCCGCCTTGAGATAGGCGTCATGCATATCGCGCACGACTTCCGGACGGGACAGGATGAGAAGGTCGTTGTTGCCCCGCACCTCGCGCGGCCAATCCTTGAACCGGGCGCCGCGATAGCCGGCTTCGTCGAGCCCGAAGCCTTGCAGAAAGACGCCGGCGGCGCCGTCTAGGACAACGATCCGGCGGCCGAGCGTCTCCTGCAGCGCCGCAATGCGGGTCGGGCGGCCGGGGAAAATGTCGCGGTTCATGGCCCTTATCACATAAGGATATCTTTATATCCTAAATCAACGTGCTCCGGCCGTCAATGGCGGACCGGGAGGAAGGTCGCGGAATCCACTGGTTTCCTCCAAAACGCACCAGGACATTCCCGGTGCGCGCGAGGAGGGTTTGGCCGCCGCCCCAGCGTCCCGACCGGCGCGGGCGGCGAAGTTGCGCCCTTCCCGGGGGTTGCGATTGGCGACTGGCGCCGGCCCTACGCCTTCTTGCTCTGCAGCGCCTCGAAGGCGCCGGCGAGAATGCCGCCGGCGATTAATCCGTATACGGCGCTGTCGAACAAGCCCGCGGCGAAGGCGAAGGCCGTCGCGAAAAGGACCGCTTCCAGGAGATAGCGCATGGCACCCTCCGTTTCGGGAGGATGCGATCATAGCACCCGTCCTGGAGACCAGGCGTTAACGCCACGCCTGCTGCGCCGCAGCAAATCAGCGGCGCAGACGCGCCACGCGCTGGACCTCGGCCTCGACCTTCTCTTCCACGATCTGGGCGAGGTTTTCATCAAGCCACTGCTTGACCAGGGGACGGACGAGATCGACCACAATGTCTTCCAGGGTCCGGCCTTCGGCTCGCGACACGCGCACGCTCTGCGAAAGGTTCTGAAACGCCTTGGCGGCGGCGGTCGCGGCGACATCATCGACCACGACATCGGTGTCGACGGCGGCGGGCTTCTTGATCATTTCGACATCTTCCGTTTTGAGATGGGTTTCCGCGCGATCCTCGTCGGCGCGCGGCGCGGGCGCTGGCTCCTCGCGTTTCAGGAATGAGGGGCGCGCGGGGCTCGGCGCGGCGCCGGCCGAAGGGCCTTGCGTCGGCGCAGCGGCAACAGGAGTGGGCCGTGGACGGATTGTCTGCTGGGGCTGCGTCGCCGACGCCTCGTCCTCGCCATCGTCCGAAATGATCCGGCGAATCGACGCCAGGATTTCTTCCATGCTGGGTTCCGGCTGGGCTTGGGTCATGGGACGGCTCGCCTCTCGAATGTCAGGACGCTGGTTTAAGCGCGTGTACGGCCTATTTCAGCCTGTTCGTGAGAACTAGCAACCCTATCCTTGCCGATTCCTTAACGCGCCGGCGGCCGCGAATTGAGGCCTATGGCGTCGGCTCGCCAACCGGCTGGACGGCCCCTGCGGCGGCGGCCTGTGACGCGCCGGCCGACAGCGCGGCCGCGTCTTCCCTGACGCCCTCCGCTTCCGCAATGCCCACCGCTTCGGGATTGAGGACGCCGGCCGCGCCGAGCAGGGCGAAGGAGGCGACGCGCTCGTCGCGCTCCGCGTTCGCGAGCGCCACCTTTGAATTGAAGTATTCCTGTTCGGCGTTCAGCACATCGAGCGTCGAACGCGTGCCGAGCTGGGCTTCCCTGCGGACCCCGGTCAGGGCGAGCTCGTTTGCGGCGACCTGCGCCGTCGCCGACTTGATGGCGATGCGCGAGGCGACAAGCTGCTCGAATGCCGAGGTGACGGCGGCGGCGATGCGCCGCTCGGCCTCCTCAACGCTCGCCTCGGCGCTCGCATGCAGGGCGCGCGCCTCGCGCACGCGAGACAGGTTGAGACCGCCATTGAAGATCGGCATGCTGGCGCGCACGCCATAGCTGAACTGTTCGTCCGAATTGATGAAGGTGCTCGGCTCCTCGGCATAGCTGTAGCCTGCGACCAGCGACACGGTCGGCAGAAAGGCGCCCTTGGCGATCTGGACGCCGCGCCGGCGCGCCAGTTCCTGCGCGCGCGCGCCGACATTGGCAGGAGCGAACTCGGTCCCCAGCGAGAGCGCCGCTTCGAGAGTTTCAGGAAGCGCGGGCATGGCCGGGGCCTTCTCAAGCCCCGTCGGCGCCGCGCCGATCAGTTCGCGAAAGCGCGCGCGCGCGACGGCGAGCTGCGCCTGGGAGCTGGCGAGCTGCGAGCGCGCCTGCGCGAGGCGCGCATCCGCCTGCGCGACGTCGGTTTTCGTCACCTCCCCGACCTCGAAGCGCAGATCGGCTTCGCGCTTCTGGCGCGTCAGCACCTCGACATTGTTGAGACTGGATTCGTAAATCGTCTCGTCACGGAGCACGTCGAAATAGGCGGCCGCCGCGTCGCGCAGCAGATTCTGTTCGACCGAGATCAGCTCGGCCTCGCCGGCGCGCACGCGCGCCCGCGCCTGCCGGATGGCGTTGTAATTCCGAAAGCCGGTGAAGACCGGCACGGCGCCGTCGACGCTCGCCGTCAGCGGATCGATCTTCGTTGTCGAGGCCCCGCCTGGTCCGAAGACCGAGGGGTTGCGGGTCTGGGTGTCCTTGAGTCTTGAGGCCGACCCCGCAGCCGTGACCTGCGGCAGCACGTTCGAGATGGCCTGAGCCTTCAGTTCTTCCGTCGCACGGTAATTCGCCCTGGCCGCCTTTATCGTGGGATTGGTCCGGTAGGCGGAAGCCAGGGCCTCCTTAAGGCTCTGCGCCGACGCCGGCGGAACAGCGAAAGAGGCGCCAAGCGCCGCCGCCAGCGCCGCCAATGACAGACCGGAACACCTCACCCTACGCTCCCTCGACCCGACCGCTCCTGCTTATAGAGGGTCGCCGCGGATTCAAGGGTGCGGGCAAGATGTTAAAAAGCCGCGTCGGCCTAGAATCTGAAAGTCTTCGGCGCTGAAAACTGCGGCAGGACGGTTTTCGTCGAAGCATCGAAAACAGGGACCGGCGCAAAGGCGCTCCCGCTCCGGCGGTAAAGGGCGCCGCGGAATACCCCGCCCAGGCGAATGATGGCCGCGAGCCGTCCGCCCTCCTTGAGTTGATCGAGCAGGCGGACCGGTTCGACCTCGATCCCGGCGCCGATAAAGATCAGGTCGAAAGGCCCCTGCTTCGGCGCGCCGGCGGCCGGGTCCCCGACAATCACAGCGGCATTGGTGACGCCAAGGGCCGACAGATTGGCTCCGGCAGCCTGGGCAAGCCCTTCGTCAGGCTCGAGGCCGACCACCATTTCCGCGAGCTGCGCCAGAACGGCCGTCGAATAGCCGGTCCCGCAGGCGACATCGAGCACGAGATCATGAGACCGGACATCGGCGGCGGCGAGCAGTTTGGCGAAGTCCCGGGGCGTCAGCAGCCGTCGGCCGGGCGCAAAGGCGACTTCGCGTTCGACATAGGCGAGCGGCCTGACGTCCGCGGGCAGGAACAGCTCGCGCGGCGCCGACTCGAGGGCGGCCTGCAGGCGCAGGTCGGTCACATCATTGGTGCGGACCTGGCTGGCGACCATGTTCTTGCGGGCCTGAACGAAATCCATGCGATTCCCCGGGGAAAGCTTGCTGCGGAGTTAGCGGCGCCGGCGCCGTCATGCAATGTCAGCCGCCGCCGACAAAAGTCACGATCTCGATGCGGTCGCCCTCGGCGAGGACGGTCGCGGCGTAAAGCGACTTCGGCACGATCTCGCGGTTGCGTTCAATCGCGACCTTGCGCGGCTCGAGCCCGAGCCGCGCGATGAGGCCGAGGACGTCTAGCGGCCCGTCGAAGCTGCGCGCCTCGCCGTTGACGGTCAGACGCATGGCGCCTCTCGTCTGTGGACGGAGCGGAACGAATAGCCGAACATGCGCGCAAATATGGCCGGGAGCCCCCCGGACTTCAATCCGACCGGAGCTGATCGCATGACCGCCGTCTTCATCCTCAACGGGCCGAATCTCAACCTTCTTGGAACGCGCGAGCCCGAGGTCTACGGGACGGCGACGCTCGCTGACATCGAGGCGGCGGCGCGCGCGCAGGCGGCGAAGCTGCAGCTTAATGTCGAATTCCGGCAGTCCAATCACGAGGGCGTCCTCATCGACTGGGTGCAGGAGGCCGGGAAGAAGGGCGCCGGAATCATCATCAATCCGGGGGCCTACACCCACAGCTCGATCGCGCTGCACGACGCGCTGAAGGCGGTCCGGGCGCCGAAGATCGAGGTGCATCTGTCCAATATCCACGCGCGCGAGCCATTTCGCCGCACCTCCTATGTCAGCCCCGCCGTCGATGCCGTCCTCGCGGGGCTCGGCCCCGACGGCTATAGTCTTGCGCTTGACGCCATGCGGCGGCTCATCGACAAGGGCCGCCGCTGAACCCGCCTGTTGCGGCGCATCAGAAGGCTTCCATGGCTGAAAAGAAAAACGGCGGCAGCAAGGAGATCGAGGCCGGGTGGATTCGCGAACTCGCGGCCATCCTGCAC
The DNA here is from genome assembly GCA_964441615.1 of uncultured Caulobacterales bacterium. GTDB lineage: Bacteria > Pseudomonadota > Alphaproteobacteria > Caulobacterales > Parvularculaceae > Amphiplicatus. The sequence continues at coordinate 16,668 of CAYTVQ010000025.1, forward strand.
GAAACGGGGCTTACCGAAATCGAGGTTGAACGGGGCGAACTGCGCCTGCGCGTGTCGCGCGCGGCGGCGGCCGGCCCCGCTCTGCAAGCCGTCGCCGTTCCCGCCGCGGCGGCGAACCCGGCGACGGCGGCCCCGCAACCCGCGCCAGCCGCAAAACCTCCCCTCGGCAAGCATCCGGGAACGGTCCCGTCGCCCATGGTGGGCACCGCCTATCTCTCCCCGTCGCCCGGCGCCCCGCCCTTCGTGAAGAAGGGCGACACGGTGCGCGAGGGCCAGACCATCGCCATCATCGAGGCGATGAAGACGATGAACGCCATCGCGGCCCCGCGCTCCGGCGTCGTCACTGAAATCTTCGTCACCGACGCACAGCCGGTCGAGTTTGGCGAAGCGCTCGTCGTCATCGAATAATGTTCGAGAAGGTCCTCATCGCCAATCGCGGCGAGATCGCGCTGCGGATTCACCGCGCCTGCAAGGAGCTGGGAATCCACACGGTCGCCGTGCACTCGACGGCGGACGCCAACGTCCTGCATGTCCGCCTCGCCGACGAGAGCGTCTGCATCGGGCCG
>CAYTVQ010000026.1:0-16893 GCA_964441615.1 uncultured Caulobacterales bacterium
CCCCTGAGCCACATAGAGACCGACATTGCCGCCGCCGACGATGATGATGCGCCGCGCCTGCCGCTCCGCCTCGCCCACGAGTTCGAGCGCCCGGGCGACGTCGCCGCGCTCCGCCACGAAATAGATTTCATCGCCCGGCGAAAGCTGGTCGATCGCATGCGCGCGCCGCATCTCGCCGCTCCGCCTGAAAGCCACTATGGTGATCTTCAGATCCGGAAAGAGCTCCGCCACCTGACGCAGGGGCGTATTGATGATCGGACAGTCCTCGCGGAGCCGCACGCCTACCGCCCACACCCTTCCCTCAACGAAGGATTTGATCTCAAAAGCGCCCGGCGTCGACATGCGCTGGATGATCGCTTCCGAAACTTCCCGTTCCGGAGAAATGATCACGTCGATCGGAATATGTTCGCGACTGAACAGGTCGGCGTAGCGCTGGTCGAGATATTCCTGGGCGCGCACGCGCGCCACCTTTGTCGGCACATTGAACAGGTGTTCGGCGATCTCGCAGGCGATCATGTTGACTTCGTCCTGCTGGGTGACGGCGATCAGCATGTCGGCGTCGCGGGCGCCGGCTTCCTCGAGAATTTCGGGAAAGGCGCAGTTGCCAAGGACGCCGCGCACATCAAGCCGCTCGGAAACTTCGCGGACGAGATCCTTGCGCTGATCGACCACCGTCACGTCATTATTCTCGCGCGCCAGGCGCCTTGCAATGCCATATCCGACGCGGCCGGCGCCGCAGACGATCACGCGCATTCTAGTATTCCTGTCTGGCGCCTTCGCGGCGGCCGGCGAAACAGCCTGCCCCCGAACGCGCGGCGCAGTTCCGCCTGCATGATGTCGGCGCGAGTTGCAAGCGCCTCATGTCCTGTTCATGGCCGGGGAGATGTCTGTCAGACGCTCTCGACCCTCGCCTGTCCGTTGACGCCGAGCGCCTTCAGCTTTCTGTGCAGCGCCGATCGCTCCATGCCGATGAAGGTCGCTGTGCGCGAAATGTTGCCGCCAAAGCGGTTGATCTGGGCGATAAGATACTCGCGCTCGAAGCGCTCCCGGGCCTCGCGCAAAGGGAGCGCAATGATCTGCTCGAGCCCTTCGCCCGCCGGGATGGAGAGACCGGCATCGATGATCTCGGAAGGCAGATGCTCGCTGGAGATTTCGCTCTGATTGTCCTTGCCCATCAGGATGAGAGTCCGCTCAATCACGTTTCTCAGCTGACGGACGTTGCCCGGCCAGTGATAGGCCTGCAACGCCGCCATGGCCTCCGCTGAAAGCGTGCGCTTGGGGAAGCCCTGCGCGCGCGCGATGCGGTCGATGAAGTAGACGACAAGCGCCGGAATGTCGTCGCGACGCTCGCTCAGCGACGGCGCCTGGACCGGCACCACATTCAGGCGATGGAACAGATCCTCGCGAAACCGCCCCTGGGCGGCGTCCGCCAGAAGATCCCGCGACGTGGTGGTCACGATGCGCACATCCACGGCGACGGGAGCGTCGCCGCCGACACGCTTGAAGCGCTGATCAACGAGAACGCGCAGGATCTTCCCTTGCGTCTCCATCGGCATGTCGCCGATCTCGTCGAACATGAGCGTGCCGCCATGCGCACGCTCGAGAAGTCCCACCTTCTTTGGCGCGCCATCCTTGCCTTCAACGCCGAAAAGCTCCTCCTCCATGCTCTCCGGCGAGACTGTCGCCGCGCTCACGACGAGGAAAGGCTGTGCGGCGCGCCCGGATTTCGCGTGGATGAGGCGGGCGATCACTTCCTTGCCGGAGCCCGGCGGCCCGGAAATCAGCACGCGCGAGCGCGTGTCGCCGACCCGGTCGATGATCCCGCGCAATGAATTGATGACCGCCGATGAGCCGATAAGGCCCCATTCAGGGGCGCGTTCGCGCAGATCGGTGTTCTCGCGCCTCAGGCGCGCCGCCTCGAGCGCCCGATTGACCGCGAGGATCAGCCGGTCGGCGTTGAACGGCTTTTCAACGAAATCATAGGCGCCCCTCTTGATGGCGGCGACCGCCGTCTCGATCGTTCCGTGCCCGGAGATGATGACGACCGGGAGCTCTGGATGGGCCTTCTTGAGCTCGGCGAGGATCTCGATGCCGTCGAGAGCCGAGCCCTGAAGCCAGACATCGAGAATGACGAGCGCGGGCAGGCGCTCCCTCACGGCCTTGAACGCCTGGTCGGAGTTCGCGGCGGCTCTCGGACTGAAGCCCTCGTCCTCCAGAAGTCCGGTCACCAGCTCGCGGATATCGGCTTCGTCATCGACGACCAGAATGTCAACGCTCATGCTTTACCCTTTCTTCAACCCCTACTCCGCCGCCGCCGGCGTTTTCGCCGGAGGCTCGATTTCAAGCTCGGCCCTCGAGGGCAGCGCGATGCTCACGCGCGCGCCAGTCCGCCCAAGCGAATTGTCGTCATCGAATTCGAGATAGCCGCCGTGTTCTTCGACGACCTTGCGCACGATCGCGAGGCCGAGCCCCGTTCCCTTCGCGCGCGTCGTCATATAGGGCTCAGTAAGGCGATGCCGCTCCGCCCTCGGCAGACCGACGCCATTGTCGATCACGTCAATCCGGGCGAAGTCGCCGATATCGCGGAAGCGGACCGAAATCCTGCCCTGCGTCTTGTCGCCCTCGTCGGAGGAGATACGGGCGCTTATGGACTCGCCGGCGTTCTTCAGGAGATTGCTCAGCGCCTGGACAATCAGGCGGCCATCGCAATCAGCAAAGCGGGGGGCGTCCGGCAGTTCGACGACAAACTCCACGTCGGCGTGCGCGACTTTCTGCGGAAAGACCGCCGACTTCACAAGCTCGCGCAGATCCTCGCGCGCCATGACCGGCTTCGGCATGCGCGCGAAGGAGGAGAACTCATCGACCATTCGACCAATGTCGTTGACATGCCGGATGATCGTCTCGGTGCATTTGTCGAAGATGTCCGGCTGGGTCTTGACCTCGTCGAGATATTTCCGGCGCAATCGCTCGGCGGAAAGCTGGATCGGCGTCAGCGGATTCTTGATTTCATGCGCGATCCGCCGGGCGACGTCGCCCCAGGCGGCGTTGCGCTGGGCCGAAATCAGCTGGGTGATGTCGTCGAAGGTGATGACGAAGCTCTGCTCCCCTTCGACCATGTCCGAAACGATGCGGACATTCAGCGTCCGCTTTCGGCCGCCGCGCTCGATCTCGAATTGATCCGCCGCCTCGCCTTCTGCAGAGGCCTCGGCGAGGAGGCCCTGCAGTTCGGGGAGAATCTCCTCGATCCGGGCGCCGGTCTGGCGGCCTGCCTCAAGGCGCAAAATATCAGCAGCGAAGCGGTTTGCGATCGTGATGCGGCCGTCGGCTGCGACGCCGACGACGCCGGCGGAAACCCCGGACAGCACAGCCTCGGTGAAGCGGCGGCGCCGGTCGAACTGCCTGTTTGTCTCTATGAGGTCGTTGCGCTGGGTCTGGAGCTGCGCCGTCATGTGGTTCATCGACCGCGCCAGCGCTCCGAGCTCGCCGTCGTCCCTGTAGACTTCCACGCGCGCGCCGAGATCGCCGGAGGAGACCCGGTTGGCCATATGCATGAGGCGGCCGACGGGGCGCACCATGCGCGTCGCCGCCCAGAGGGCGAGCCAAACGGCGGTGAGGACGATGATGACGGCGAGAACGAGATAGCCGATCAGAAAGGTGCGCTCGATGCGGGCGCGTCCGATCTTGGCTTCCTCCCAGTCGTCGCGCATCGAGCGGATCGAAACCAGGCCCGTCCCGATCGGCGCCTGCACCGGACGATAGATCACGATATAGCTGCCGCCGAACGCCCGCGATTTCAGCGTGCCCCTGAAATAGTCGATCCTTTCCTCGTCGCTGAGGTCAAAATAGCTTGGCGGCTTTCCTTCCGAGACGGCGCGGTCAATGGCGGAGAACACCTGCATGCTTGGAAAGTTTATGGGCGCTTCGACCGGCTCCACCCGGGATATGACATTGCGCTCGGCGTCAAGAAGGTAAATTGCCGACAATCCGCGCAGAAACGCCTGGCGCCCCAGCTGGGCGCGGACGGCCATCGGCGATGTCGCCGGCGTGAAATCGAACACTTCCGCCTTCAGCAGATCGTTCTCGATCTGCTGAAGGCTGAGATAGTCGATGCTCGCCTCCAGGTTGAAGTAGTCGTTGGCGAAGCGGCGGGCGATGTTCTGGTAGTTTTCGATCCTGGCGCTGAAGACGTCGTTCATGCTGCTTCGCAGGATCGTCAGGGTAAAGAGGAAAGCGAACACAGACGGCGCGACGGCGACAAGGGCGAACATCAGAGCCAGCCGCAGCTGGGTCTGGGCGCCCGCGATGTGATGGCGCCGGTCCGACCAGACCCGCCACAGCCGGAAGCCGACAAGGGCGGCGAGACCGAGCAGGATGGCGGCGTTTGCGCCGACCATGATCCGCAACAGATTGCGGCTGGCCGTTTCGACACCGGGCGACAGCATGAACCAGGTGGTGAAGAAGGCGATGGCGACTGCGATCGCGACGGCCGAGCCGATCACGGTGTTCGAGGTCGTCCACACGGGCGGACCCCGGCGCCCCCGGACCTCTGCGCCCGCCTCCTCGGTCGGTTCGCTTGTCAGAGCCTCTTTCAACAATGCCTGTCGTCCCGACGCTAACGCCCCGAAAAACGCCCTGCTCCGTCGGTCTCACGGAGCGGTTCGCGACCGTCACCCGGCCGCAACAGCCGGATGCAAACCCCGAACCAACGGGACATTGTAACGTTTGTTGCCCAAAATCAACACAATTGTTGCGCGAAAGCCGCAGGTGATCCTGTCACGCCGCCTGCGACAAGCCGGCGTGGCCAGCGAAAAGCCCGGCGAGTCGATCGAGAGCCTCGCTCGGATCGTCAATCCGGCACAGGGCGGCGCGCAACCGCCGCCGCTCCGATGGCGCAAGACCGGTCGGCGCATGGTCGACATAGGCCGCAAGGTGTTTGCGGGCGACCCGCAGGCCGAGCGCATCGCCATAAAGCGCCAGGGTATCGGCGTAGTGACGGAGCGCGACCTGTCCCTGCTCGGCGACAGGCGGCATACGGACGGTATCGAAGCCCGCCGCCAGCGCCTCCGCGACCGCGCCCGGAAGCCATGGCCGTCCGAGCGCGGCGCGGCCAATCATGACGCCGTCCGCGCCGGACTGCGCGAGCGCCGCGCGCGCCGACTCAAGATCCACGATGTCGCCGTTAACCAGCACCGGTATCGACACGGCGTCCTTGACCGCGCGGACCGCGCGCCAGTCTGCGGAACCCGTATAGAACTCATTGCGGGTCCGTCCATGGACCACGAGGCCGCTTACGCCGATCGCCTCGGCGCGGCGGGCGAGTTCGGGCGCGTTGAGGCAATCCCGGTCCCAGCCAAGCCGCATCTTCAGGGTGACAGGCCTGCCGGTCGCATTCACCGTCGCTGCGATCAAGCGGGCCGCCAGATCGAGGTCGCGCATGAGCGCTGAACCGCAAAGCTGCCCGGTCACCTGCCGGGACGGGCATCCCATATTGATATCGATGATGTCGGCGCCCGCCGCTTCGGCCAGCCGTGCGCCCTCCGCCATCCAGCGCGGTTCGCGGCCTGCGAGCTGGATCACAAAGGGGCGGATGTCGGGATGGCCTTCGGCGCGGCGCACGACATCGGGACGACGTTTGACCAGTTCGCCGCTTGCGACCATCTCCGAAACGACGAGCCCCGCCCCGCCCGCCGCGACAGCGCGCCGAAACGCAAGGTCGCTCACGCCCGACATGGGGGCGAGGGCGACAGGGTTCTTGACCTCGACGGAGCCGATACGCATGACGATGTGATTGGGCCAAAGCCTGACGCGGTCAAGCGGCGACAGCGCGGCGGTCGGTCGGGAGCGCGCCTCAACAATGCCGGGAGCCGGAATCATTGCTCTCATCGTCGCTGCGGGGCGCGGCGTGCGTGCGGGCGGCGGCGGACCAAAGCAGTACCGGCCGCTTGCCGGCCGTTCCGTGCTGGCCTGGACCGCCGAGGCCTTCCTCAGGCATCCGCACATCGATCACGTCCGTGTGGTCATTCATCGTGACGATGACGACCTCTATCGGTCGGCGATCGGACCACTCGCGGCGCACCCCAAGCTCATGCCTCCCGTCCATGGCGGCGCCGAGCGACAGGATTCGGCGCGACTCGGACTGCAAAGTCTCTCCGACGCGCCGCCCAAGCTCGTGCTGATTCATGACGCTGCGCGCCCCTTCGTCGATGAGGGAACCATCAGCCGGGTGATCGGGGCGCTCGCCTCATCTTCCGGCGCGATCGCGGCGCTGCCTGTGCACGACACGCTGAAGCGGGCAGCCGATGACGGCGGCCATATCAGCGCGACCGTCGAGAGAACAAGGCTCTGGCGAGCCCAGACGCCGCAAGGCTTCCATTACGAAGCGATCCTCAAGGCGCATGAAGCAGCGGCGGGACGCGCGCTGACCGACGACGCCGCGGTCGCCGAAGCCGCCGGCCTCAAGGTCGCGCTGGCGCCGGGCTCCCCCGACAACATGAAAATCACGCAGGCGGAAGATTTCGGCATGGCCGAAATCCTCCTGACCCGGAGGGCATCCATGGTTGAGTTCCGCACGGGCCACGGCTTCGACGTGCATCAGTTCGAGCCGGGAGATGCGGTGATCCTTTGCGGCGTTCCCATTCCGCATGCGGCGAGGCTCAAGGGCCATTCCGACGCCGACGCCGGCATGCATGCGCTCACCGACGCCATCCTCGGCGCGATCGGCGCGGGCGACATCGGCGACCATTTCCCTCCGAGCGATCCGAAATGGCGCGGCGCGCCTTCGCGCATCTTTCTTGAAAAGGCCTGCGAGCTCGCCCGCGACAGAGGCGGCGAAGTCACGCATTGCGATGTCACGATCATCTGCGAAGCGCCGAAGATCAAACCCCATCGCGCGGCGATGCGGGCGGCGCTCTCGGAGATCATGCGCGTCGCTCCGGACCGGATTTCAGTGAAGGCCACCACGACCGAGGAGCTCGGCTTCACCGGCCGCCGCGAAGGGATCGCCGCCATGGCGACCGCGACCGTGCGCCTGCCCGCGCCGACCGCCTAGGGCCCATGGCCAATCTACTCACCCTCTTCCGGATTTTCCTGATCCTTCCGTTCACGGCGCTGTTCTTCGTCGAATGGCCCTTCGCCATGACGGGCGCCTTTATCGTTTTCGCGATCGCATCGCTCACGGATTTCTTTGACGGCTGGGTCGCAAGGGCGCGAGGCGAAGTCTCCGCGCTTGGCGCGGCGCTCGACCCCCTTGCCGACAAGCTGCTTGTTGCGGCGGCGCTCCTGCTTCTGACGCGCAACGGGGTCATATCGGGGGCGAGCGTCATCGCGGCGCTCGCGATCCTTCTGCGCGAAATTCTCGTCGCCGGCCTGCGCGAAGCGCTCGCGTTGCGCGGGGCCGCTCTTCCCGTCACCAAAATGGCGAAATGGAAAACGGCTGCACAGCTGACAGCGGTCGCCGTACTGCTGGCGTCGTCGCCTGGCGGCCTCGCTCCGGAGCCCTTGGCGAGCGCGGGACACGCCCTCCTCTGGCTCGCCGCCATGCTTACCTTGTGGACCGGCGCGGATTATGCTTTCGGGGCGATCAAGGCGCTCCGCGCCGCCCCGCCCCCGGAGGCTTGATGTCTGACACAAGGCGCATCGGCGAACATCCGGCGCATATTCTTGTGGTCGATGACGACGACCGCATCCGCACTCTGCTGAAACGCTATCTGACGGACAACGGCTTCCTGGCTTCGCTCGCCGCCAATGGCGAAGAAGCAAGAACGCTGCTCGGCTCCGTCGATTTCGACCTCCTCATCCTGGATGTGATGATGCCGGGCCTCTCCGGCTTTGATCTGACGGAAAAGATTCGAAGCGCATCCAATGTGCCGATCATCCTCCTGACGGCCCGCGGCCTCCCTGAGGACCGCATCAAAGGCTTCGAGCGCGGCGCCGACGACTATCTCTCGAAGCCCTTCGAGCCCCGCGAACTCCTCCTGCGCATCAATGCGCTATTGAAGCGCTCCCGGCCGCCGGAGCGCAGCAAGCAGGTATTGACCTTCGGCGCCTGCACATTCGCGCCAGGCCGCGGCGAGCTGAAACGCGGCGACACGCTCATCAAACTCACGGCCGGCGAGCTCGCGCTCATGCGGGCCCTCGCGCAAAAGCCCGGAGAGGCGATCTCGCGAACGACGCTCGCCGAGCAGACCGCCGCCGTCATGGAGCGGTCGGTGGACGTTCAGGTGACGCGTCTGCGCAAGAAGATCGAGGTCGACCCCAAGACCCCCATCTATCTTCAGACCGTGCGCGGCGTCGGTTATGCGCTGATGCCGGACTGATGCAGCCGCTCCGCCGCTATTTTCCGAAGAGTCTTTATGCCCGCGTGGTGCTGATCGTCGTTCTGCCGATTTTTCTCATCCTGGCGGTCGTCACCTATATCTTCTTCGAGCGTCACTGGGACGAGGTGTCCGGGAATCTCTCGACCAATGTCGCGGGACAGATTGCGCTCGTCACGCGCCTTTACGAACAGGCGCCTGACGAAAGCGCCCGCGAGGAGATCATCCGCGATGCGCTGAAGGATCTCGATCTTTCCGTGCGCTTTGACGCGGGCGCGAGCATTCCTCAGAAGGACAAGCTCTCCGTCCTCAATCTCTACAATCGATCGCTCGACCGGCGGCTCGACCGGCGGCTTGAACGCAATTACTGGTTCAACACCCAGAGCTGGCCAAGCTATGTGGAGGTCCGCGTGCAGCTGGACGACGGCGCACTTGTGTTCTTTGCGCTGCGCGACCGCGTCTTCGCCACCTCAGGCCCGATATTCCTCGCCTGGCTTGTCGGCTCGTCGGCGCTGCTCGGCTGGATAGCCATTCTTTTCATGCGCAATCAGGTGCGCTCAATCCTGCGCCTGGGCGAGGCGGCGGAAGCCTTCGGCCGGGGACGCGACCAGCCGGAATTTCGTCCCAGCGGCGCGACCGAAGTGCGCCGCGCCGGCTTTGCCTTCATCGCCATGCGCGAACGCATCAAGCGCCAGATCCATCAGCGCACCGCCATGCTTGCCGGCATCAGCCACGATCTGAGGACGCCCCTGACGCGCATGAAGCTCGCGCTCGCCCTGCAGCCGCCTTCCCCCGACGTCGACGCTCTCAAGGGCGATGTCGAGGAAATGGAGCGCATGATCGATTCTTATGTGCTTTTCGCTCGGGACATCGCCGTCGGCGAGGATCCCGATGTGGTCGACATCGGCGCCTTGCTGAAAGAAGCCGCCGAGGACTCGGCGCGCGCGGGCCGCGCCCTGCCGGTCGAAATCGAGGAGGGTCTCATCATCGCCGTGCGGCGTGACGCGCTAAAGCGCGCCGTCCACAATCTGATCACCAACGGCTTCAAATATGCGGGCCGCGTCTGGCTCTCGGGCAAGCGCGTCGAAAACCGCGTCGAAATCACCGTCGATGACGACGGACCGGGCATCGACCCTGCAAAATATGACGATGCGCTCAAGCCGTTTGTACGGCTCGACGAAGCCCGCAGCCAGAACAAGCCCGGCGTCGGTCTCGGCCTCTCAGTCGTGCGCGATGTCGCCCGCATCCATGGCGGGGACGTGGTGCTGGCGCGGGCGCCGCAGGGCGGCCTGCGCGCAACGATCCGGATCCCGGCCTAGCCCGCCCAGCCTTCAGGCGCTGCCGGCTGTCTCGAACATCGACGCCTCGAGCGCCTCTTCCGGCGACTTGCCGCCCCAGATCAGATAGTTGAACGCCGGAAAAAACCGGTCGATCGCTTCGCCGGCGCCCTGGATCAGGCACTCGGCCTGCACGCGGTCGAGCATTCCCGCTTCCGGCAGGAGGATGGCGTTGCGAAAGAGAATGCCGTTATCATCCGACCACAAATCAAAATGGCCGACCCAGAGGCGCTCATTCACCATCACGAGGAGGCGGCAGATATCCGCGATCCTGTTCGCGGGCGCCTTCAGTTCGAGGGGTGCGCCCATCTGGATGGTGGAGAGCTCCGGTCGCCAGGTGAACCACAGGCCGCTGTCGCGCCAGAGGCCTGGCACTGACAGGTGCAATTCGTTTCCGTCGATGCGCTCAATATCGTAGCCCTCCGCGCAGGCGACCGCTTCCAGCGCCTCGAGCGGGTCCGCGGCGGCGGTTCTGGAGGCGAGCAATTCGATCGGCATTCACGTCCCCTCGTCAGCGCGGCTTCAAAGGACGCGCGAGTCGGGCGGCCGGTGCAATGATTCGACGCCGGCAGGCTCAGGAACTTTTCCCGAGCCCGGCTTCGAGCGCCTCGATTCGCACCTTCAGGCGTTCGTTTTCCTCGCGGGCGAGGCGCGCCATCTCGCGCACCGCCTCGAAGTCTTCGCGCGTCACGAACTCCATATCGGCGACCAGCCGCTGCAGCTGCCCGCGCATGACCGTCTCGGCCTCGCGGCGGACGCCGTCGGCGGCGCCGGCAGCCTCCGCCATCGCCTTGGCGAGCGCATCGAAAAAGGGGCTCTGGGTCTGCATGGGAATAATCCTAGCCGAGCCCGGCCGACATGGCGACAGCGGCGAAAAACCGCGTTAAGGGGCAGTGGAGGAGAAATCTCTCGTGGCAGTCGCCTATCCCAATATCGACCCGGTGGCGTTCCATCTCGGACCCCTCCCCATCCGTTGGTACTCCCTTGGCTATATCGGCGGTATCGTATTCGGCTGGCTCTACCTCCTCGGCATCCTGCGAAACGCAAAACTCTGGCCGAGCGCCGCTGCGATTCCCATCAGGCGCGACCTGCTCGACGACCTCATCTTCTGGTGGGTGCTGCTCGGCGTCATGATTGGCGGTCGCCTTGGCTACCTTCTTTTCTACGAACCGGCGCTGCTTGTCGGCGCCTGGGAGCCGCTTGGCGCGAATATGAATGCGGGCTGGCTGAAGGATACGCTGGGCCGCGTCCCGATCCCGCCTGCGTTGATGCTGTGGCGCGGCGGCATGTCCTTCCACGGCGGATTTATCGGGGTCGTCATCGCCGGCATCTGGTTCTGCCGGCGCCACAAGCTGAACGCGCTTTCGGTCGGAGATCTTTTCGCCGTCGCCGCCCCGATCGGAATCTTCCTCGTCCGCACCGCCAACTTCATCAATGGCGAACTCTATGGCCGTCCCTGGAATGGCGCCTGGGCGATGGTATTTCCGACCGATCCTGAGGGCCTCCAGCGTCATCCGAGCCAGCTTTATGAAGCCGCGCTCGAAGGCCTCGCGCTCTTCGCCGTCCTGCGCCTCGGCACGCATGTCTTCCACATCCTCAAGCGCCCCGGCGCGGCGATCGGCATATTTCTGGTCGGCTATTCGCTCTCGCGCATCGTGGTCGAGAACTTCCGCGAGCCTGACGCGCATATGCCCGACTTTCCGCTCGGCCTCACCATGGGCATGATGCTGTCGGCGCCCATGCTTGTCGCCGGCGGCTATCTCCTCTGGCGCGCGTACCGCAAACCCGCGCCCGCGACTGGCGCATGACGGACGCAGCGCCCGCAGAGAAGACGCCGCTCGAGGAGCGTCTGATCGCGCTTATCAAAGCCAATGGCCCGATCAGCGTCGCCGACTATATGGAAGACGCGCTCGGCCATCCCCATGACGGATATTATTCGACCGAAACCGCCATTGGGGCGGAGGGCGACTTCACGACTGCGCCCGAAATCAGCCAGATCTTCGGCGAGCTGGTCGGCGCCTGGCTGGTCCAGTCCTATCTCGAACTCGGCGAACCGAAGAGGTTCAATCTCATCGAGTTCGGCCCCGGCCGCGGCGTGCTGATGGCCGATATTCTGCGCGCCGCCTCGCTGCGCCCGCAATTCCTCAAGGCTGCGGACATCTGGCTGGTCGAAAAGAGCGGCCGGCTCCGCCACGAACAGCGACGCCGCCTCGAAAGATTCGCCGTGTCGCCGCGGTGGACAGACGATTTCCATGAGATTCCGCCGGCGCCTTCGCTCATCATCGCCAACGAGTTTTTCGATTGCCTCCCCATTCGCCAGTTCGAGCGCACCGCCGCCGGGTGGCGCGAGCGGCTCGTCGGCATCTCGGCGGACGGCGCCGGGCTCGCCTTCTGCACGGCCAGGACCCCGCCCCTCGCCTCCTTGCGCCTCCCGAACCCGGCTGCCTTCGGCGCCGTATTCGAGGTGGGCGAGGCCGCGCACAAGCTCGCCGCTGAGATTTCCGCCGTTCTGGTTCAGAATGGCGGCCGCGCGCTCATCATCGATTATGGCCATTTTGAATCGGGTTTTGGCGACACCCTGCAGGCGGTGCGCCGGCACGCCTACTGGCCGCCTCTCGCTGCGCCCGGCAAGGCCGACATCACAGCCCATGTCGATTTTGAAGCGCTCGCGCGCGCCGCCATCGAAGCCGGGGCCTCGGTCTGGGGACCGATCGTGCAAGGCGTCTTTCTGGACCGGCTCGGGATCGCTGCGCGCGCGCAGCGCCTCTCGGCCGGAAAGCCCAAGGCTCAAGCTCTCGAGATCGAACGCGCGGTGAGGCGCCTCGCCGCGCCGGAAGAGATGGGCGAGGTTTTCAAGGCGCTCGTCATTTCCTCGCCTCATCTGCCGCCGCCGCCAGGCTTCGACGCCGCATGACGCCGCCCCGCCTCCAGTCCGCCCTCCTTGCCGCTTCAGGCGCAGCGCACGGATTTTTCGGCCGGTCCGGCGGCGTGTCGAGCGGTCTGTTCAGCACGTTGAACACGGGCCTTGGCACGAGCGACGATGCTGACTGCGTTCGCGAGAACCGGGCGCGGTGCGCGCGCGCTCTCGGCGCGCCGCGCCTGATCACGCTGCACCAGATTCACTCGCCGGACGTCGTCACCGTGCATGCCCCATGGGAAGACGATGCGCGCCCGCGCGCCGACGCGATGGTCACGGACCAGCCTGGCGTCGCTCTCGGCATTCTCGCGGCCGATTGCATGCCGTTCCTCTTCTGCGACCGCGAGGCGCAGGTCATCGGCGCGGCGCATGCCGGATGGCGCGGCGCTCTCGCCGGCGTCATTGAGTCGACGGTCGCCGCCATGCAGAAGATCGGCGCGCGGCCATCGCGCATCGCCGCAGCCCTCGGCCCCTGCCTGCGACAGGCGAACTTCGAGGTTGGCCTCGACGTGCTGGAAGCCTTCCTCGGGAAACATCCGCGATCTGACCGGTTCTTTGGCCCCGGGGTTTCTCCGGAAAAGCGCCAGCTCGACCTTGCGGGTTTCGGGCGCTGGCGGCTCATGGACGCAGGCGTCGCCATGATCGACGATGTGGAAATCTGCACCGTGGCCGCGTCGGCGGATTATTTCAGCTATCGCGCGTCACGCCGCGCCGGCGAGCCGGACTACGGCCGGAACCTCTCGGCCATTGCGCTGCCCGCCCCTTGAACCTTGCCGCCAAAACGGCCAAACACCAAGCCGATCCAGAGGCGCCCATGAAGCTCATCGCCGGCAACTCCAACCCGAAGCTGAGCGAAGCGATCGGCCGCAGGATCGCAACCCAGCTCACCTCCGCCGACATCCGGACTTTCAAGGACGGCGAGGTGTTCGTCGAGATCAAGGACAATGTCCGCGGCCAGGATGTGTTCGTCATCCAGTCGACGTCCAATCCGGCGAACGACAACCTGATGGAGCTGCTCATCATCATTGATGCGCTCTCGCGCGCCTCGGCGAGCCGCATCACCGCCGTCATTCCCTATTTCGGTTACGCCCGGCAGGACCGAAAGGCCGGCCCTCGCACGCCGATTTCAGCCAAGCTCGTCGCCAACCTCATCACCGTCGCCGGGGCCGACCGCGTGCTGACGATCGACCTCCACGCCGGACAGATACAGGGTTTCTTCGACATTCCGACTGACAACCTCTTCGCGGTCAACGTCTTCGCCCGGCGCATACGCGAAATCCATCGCGGCGATATCTCGAATGTCATGCTGGTCTCGCCCGACGTCGGCGGCGTCGTGCGCGCGCGCTCGCTGGCCAAGAAGCTGGATGACCGGCCGCTCGCCATCGTCGACAAGCGCCGCGAGCACGCGGGCGTCTCTGAAGTCATGAACATTATCGGCGACGTGAAGGGCCGCGACTGCATCCTTTTTGACGACATCGTCGACTCCGGCGGAACCCTCTGCAACGCCGCGGACGCGCTGATGAAGCACGGCGCGCGCAGCGTCGAGGCTTATGTAACCCACGGCGTCCTCTCGCCCGGCGCGCCGGAGCGCGTCGCTTCAGCGGAGAGCCTCACGCGCCTGGTCGTCACCGATTCGATCGCCGCGCGCCCGGACGTGACGGCATGCCGCAAGATCGAATTCGTTTCATGCGCCGACCTGCTCGCCGAAGCCATCCGCCGCATTGCGAACGAAGAGTCCGTTTCGAGCCTGTTTGATTAGGTCTTCAGCCGCGCCTCGGCGATCACGCGAAGGCCGGCCGTGCGCGCCTTCCCGTTGGCGGCGAGTGGAAATTCCTCCTCCCGCAGAAACAGGATCTCCCGCGGCGCCTTTAAACGTCAACCTATTCGTCCGAATAGGGATTGTCCGGCGTGCGCAGGATAAGGCGGATTGGCGCCGCCTGAATGGCGAAGGCCTCGCGGATCCCGTTCACCAGATAGCGACGGTAGCTCGCCGGCAGTTCCGACGCATTCGTGCATTGCGCGACGAAGGTAGGCGGGCGGGTCTTGGTCTGCGCAATGTAGCGGAGCTTCATGCGCCGTCCCCTCGCGGCCGGCGGCGGGTGCCGCTCGGTCGCCATCTTCAGCCACTCATTGAGATCGTGCGTTTTGACCCGCGCATTCCAGTCCACATACACGTTGACCACCGCCGGCATCAGCTTCTCGACATGGCGGCCAGTCAGCGCCGACAGAAAGACCAGCGGCGCGCCGGGCGCCTGGGAGAGATGCTCCCTTGCTGCCTCCTTGATGCGGACAGCCGCTGCATCCTTGTCCTCGATCGCATCCCACTTATTGACCGCGATGACGAGCGCGCGTCCTTCGCGCAGGACAAGATCCCCGATCTGCAGATCCTGTTTCTCGAAGGGAATGGCGGCGTCAATCACGAGCACCACGACTTCGGCGAACTGGATGGCGCGGAGCGCGTCGGCGACCGAGAGCCTTTCAAGCTTCTCCTGGACTTTCGCCTTCCTGCGCAGGCCCGCCGTGTCGAAGAGCTTTATCGGCCAGTCACGGTTTTCGCCCTTCCAGGTCCACTCGATGGAAATCGCGTCCCGCGTGATGCCGGCCTCGGGTCCGGTCAGCATGCGTTCCTCGCCGATGAGCCTGTTCACCAGCGTTGATTTTCCGGCGTTCGGCCGCCCGACGATGGCGACGCGGAGGGGTTTTAGAGGATTGTCCCAGGCTTCTTCCCCGTCATCGACGGAAGGCCCTGCGTCCGCATCGTCGTCCGCATCCGGGAAAAAAGCGGCGAGCGCCGCGTGAAGTTCTCCGAGCCCCTCGCCATGCTCCGCCGAGATTTCGATCGGCTCGCCGAGGCCGAGGCTGTAGGCGTCGAGCACGCCGGCCTCGCCGGCCGCGCCCTCGGCCTTGTTGGCGACGAGCACCACCGGCTTGCCCGAGGCGCGCAGGAGACGGGCGAAGGACCTGTCGAGCGGCGTCACGCCGGCGCGCGCATCAACAAGAAAGAGGCAGGCCGTCGCGTCGGCGACAGCGCGCTCGGCCTGTTTGCGCATGCGCCCTTCGAGCGCATCTTCGTTCGCCTCTTCAAGGCCGGGCGTATCGATGACGATGAACTCAAGCTCGCCGAGACGCGCCTCTCCTTCGCGGCGGTCGCGCGTGACGCCCGGCGCATCATCGACCAGCGCCAGACGTTTGCCGACCAGGCGGTTGAAAAGCGTGGACTTTCCGACATTCGGCCGGCCGACGATCGCGAATCTCGGTTTCATGCCGGCCACACGCCGCGCTCAGCGCAGCGCTGAGAGCTTGCCGTTGTCGCTCAGCAGGAAAATAGTTTCTTCCGCGACGATCGGCGACACCATGAAGGACCCGCCGACCTTTCGCATTTCCACAATGGAGCCGTCATCCGGCGAAACCTTGACGACCTCGCCGCGTGAATTCGCGAGAATTAGGTGCTCGCCTGCGACGATGGGTCCGGCCCATGCGATGCGCCCCTTCCTCTTCTTCTGCTTCTCAAAGCGGCGGAGCTGCGACACCCAGACGACCGCGCCGGTCTCGCGCTCGATGCAGGCGAGTTCGGCGTCGACCGAGACGAGAAAGATGAAATTGCCCGCGACCCAGGGCATCTGGAGGCTGGCGACCGGCGCCTCCCAGATGCGTCCGCCCGTCCGGATGTCGATGGCCGCGAGCTGGCCGGCGTGGCTCACGACATAGATGAGGCCGCGATCGATGACCGGGCTGCCGGCGATGTCATTGAGGGTCGCGAGCGAAGTGAGGCGGGAGTTGCGCGCGAGCGTCTCGTTCCAGACCGGACGGCCCGTGTCGGCGAGAAAGGCGACGAGCTCGCCCGATGAAAACGGCGCCACCACGAGATCGCCGGCCGCCGCCGGGCTTGACGACGACAGGATCCGCGCCGCCTCCTCGAAGGACTGGTATTTCCATTTTTCCGCGCCGGTCTGCTGGTCGAGCGCGATGAACTCATTCGTGTTCGTCACAAAGTAGAGCTGCCCGCGATAGGCGGTCGGCGGCGTGCGCACGGGCGCATCGGTTTCGGTGCGCCAGATCTCCTCGCCGGTGTCGGCTCTGATGGCTGCGGCGAAACCGAAGCCCGAGGTGACAAACACCTTGCCGTTGTCATAGGCTACGCCGCCGCCGAACCCGATCTGGCCGGCATCGGGTCGCGAGAAAACTTCACGGACGCGGAATTTCTCTTTGATTTTCGGCGTCAGTTCGGCGCGCCATTTGCGCGCCCCCGTCGCCACGTCATAGGCCGCGACCCGCGCCTCTGAATCCATAATGTAGAGATTGCCGTCTGCGACAATCGGGGGCGCCG
>CAYTVQ010000027.1:0-16742 GCA_964441615.1 uncultured Caulobacterales bacterium
TGAACGGAACGCGGCCGACCTCGTTGCCTTCAAGCGTCGAGCCCGTCAGCTTTTGCGACGAGAACGTGGCGAAGCCCGAGCCGTGGAAATCGTTTTCACCCGACTTGGTCACGACGTTGATGTTGCAGCCCGTGAATTGGCCGTACTCGACGTCGAACGGCGCGAACTGAACGGCCGTTTCTCGGATGGCGTCAAACGGGAGCGGCAGACCGGCGCGGGACTGGAAGCCCGAATTGTTCAGGCCGAACGAGTCGGCGTTGCGGACGCCGTCAATGGTGAATGAGTTAAAGCGGTTGTTGGAGCCGACGCACTGAACCGCATCGGAGTTGGTGCCGTCGATTCTGATACGCGGGTCGAGGCGGATGACGTCGCGGATGTCGCGGCCGATCGACGGGAGTTCGCCGAGCTTCTCCGCGCCGAACACGGCGTTGGGACCGACCGCAAGATCAGTCTGAACCGAGCGCGCTGCAGTAACGACAATCTCATCGGACGAAGAGGCGGCGCCGAGATTGATGGTGAGGACGGTGCGGTTGGCAAGATCGATATAGACGTCTCGAACCGTCTGATCCTGATACTGATCAGTATCGACATCAACCGTATAGGGGCCGCCTGTTTCCAGGTTGCCGATCGAGAACGAGCCGTCCGAGCCCGTTCGGACTGTGCGCTTCGTGCCGGTCCGCGTATCCGTGACCGTCACCGTTGCTCCCGATACCGGCGCGCCGGAGTCTGAAGTGACCGTGCCGCGCACGGAGGAGGTTGTGGTCTGCGCGAGAACCGGCGCCGCCACGGAAACCGAGAGCGCCACGGCAGCCGCGCTTGCAGCAAGAATTCCTCTGAGTGTCATGTTTATCCCCGAACCAGTGAGAGCCAATCCGGCGCGTCCAACCCCTGCTTCGGCGCCGGCCCCAGGCTCTCTATTAGCCAATGATAACGGGGTTGTGACAGAGGAAGCTTCAGAGCCCGCCGCCTTTTTGCCACTTTGTCGCAACGCAGCAACGCCGGTCGAGCGATCAGGCGCTCGGCAGATCAAGCCCTTAGGCCCCGATGGCGATTTTTCCCCTGTTTCGGTCGCTACATGCGCAACGGCGCTGCGATGCCGAGGAGTTCAAGGCTACCCTCGATCTGCCGGCCGGCGGCGGCGGCCAGCGCCAGTCGCGAGGCCCGTTTCTGCAGATCCGTCTCACCGACGATGCGGCAGGCCGAATAGAATTTCGAGAAGGCCTGCGCAACATTGAAGACATGCTCGCAGAGGTGGTGCGGCATGCGCTTCTCGTAGCTGAGGCGCATGACGTCGCCGAATGCGAGCAGCGATAGAGCGAGCGCGCGCTCCTCTTCTTCGCTGATGACGACCGGTCCCGGCGCCGCGCCCGCCTCCTTGCCTTTCGCCAGCACCGATTTGATGCGAACCGCCGCATAGAGAAGATAGGGTCCGGTCTTGCCCTCGAAGGCCATGAAGCGGTCGAGGTCGAAAACATAATCCGTCGTGCGCGGATTGGAGAGGTCGGCGAATTTTAAGGCGGCGACGCCGACCTTGTGCGCGATGTCCACGACTTCGGCTTCGCTATATCCCTCGCCGATGCCGCTCTCCCTTATGCGCTGGAGAGCCTTCTCCTCGACCTGGTCGATGAGGTCTCGCAGCTTCAGCACGCCGCCGGCGCGCGTCTTGAACGGCTTTCCGTCTTTGCCGTTCATGGTCCCGAACCAGAGATGTTCGAGTCGATCAAGCTGGTAATAGCTGGCGCGGCCCGCGGCCCGGAAGACCTGTTCGAAATGCAGCGCCTGACGACCGTCCACGACGTAGAAGATCCGGTCAGGCTTGTTCGTCCGTACACGGTCAATAATGGTCGCGATGTCGGTTGCGTGGTAACCGACCGCCCCTTCGGAATTGACCAGGATGATCGGCGGGATCTCCTTCCTGTCGCCGTCTTCCGCAACCCGGATGATCTTGGCGCCGTCCGAAAGCTCGACGAGCCCCTTCGCCTCGAGGTCGGCGATCATCTGCGGGATGAGCGAATCGACGTCGGCCTCGCCCTTCCAGAGATCGAAGCCCACATTCAGATCGGCGTAGTCCTGTTTCAGGGCGGCGACCGACAGGTCCACGAAATGGCGCCATAGCGCCCGGTAGCCCGGCCGGCCGTCCTGGAGCGCCTTGGTCGCCTTGCGCGCGAGATCGGCGCGGGCCGGGTCCGCCTTGCAGGCCGCCGACGCCGCCGGATACATCTCTTCGAGATCGGATAGCGAAACTGGCGGATCCGCAGGAAACGGGCCGGTCGCGCCAGAGGCAAAATACACAAGCCCCGGCTGGCGCAGCTCAAGCTCGCTGATGAGTTGGCCCATCTGGAGCCCCCAGTCTCCAAGATGAATGTCAGCGATGACTTCATCCCCGGCCGCGCGAAAAATCCGCTTCAGCGCCTCGCCGATGATGGCCGAGCGCAAATGACCGACATGCAGGGGCTTTGCGACATTCGGGCCGTCATAATCGAGGACGATCCGCTCGGCAGGCTTGGTCCAACCGCCGAGATCGTCGGCCGCGGCCAACGTCTCGATCCGGCGGGCCAGATCGTCGTCTGACAGGGAAATGTTGATGAAACCGGGTCCCGCGACCGAAACATTCCGGAAACGGGGGTCCTCAAGCAGGCGACGGACAACCCTTTCGGCCAGGACGCGGGGATTGACCTTGCGCTCCTTCGCCGCCGCGAGAGCGCCATTGCACTGAAACTGCGCGAGATCGGGCCGGTCGGAAAACCGAACCATTCCCGACGCTCTGGACAATCCTTCCGCCTCGAACGCTTGCCCGACGATGTCCGACAACTCGTCCGTAACGGTCATTTTGCTTCTGGGAACTTCAGGCTCTTGCCGGAGCGATTGAAAAGCGCCTGCTGCGGCGTCAGGGCGAACCCCACGACGATTTCGAAGTTCGTACCGGAAATGTCCTTGTTGGCGCGAGGAATAACAATCTCGTCAATCTCGTCGTCGATGACCTTCATGTCCTCGCCGCCGAATTCGACGGGAAGCTGATACTGGACTTTCTCAATGACTTCGGAATCCCTGCGGGTCACGGCGACCCAGTAACCGAATGCGTGCCGGTCGCCGTCAGCTCGGGGCCCCTTGCCGAAAGCCATTTTCACCCGGAGCGTGGCCTCGATCGGCTTGTCGCTGTAGTACCGGCAGTCGATCTGCGCCTTCACGAACTCGCCGCTCCAGGCGACGTTTTCGAGCGTCTGGTCCCCGGCGAATTCCACGAGGCGCGCAGCGTCCTTCAGCACCACCACGGCAGGGCACGGGGCAGGATTCTTGGCCCGCTTCGCCTTGCCTTCGCTGCTGGCGCATCCCGAGACCGCTGCTGCGACGATGACCGCAATAGCTAACGCTTTATTCATGAAACCAGACCCTTATATACCTTTGGAGATAAGCTGCCGGGCGCCTGAATTGGGCCTCAACTCCGCCCGGTTGCGGGCGTTGAAGGTGGTAGCGGTTCGCTCGCTGTTCCGCAACGCCAAACGGAGTGAGCCGCGGTGCCGACGGACATATGCGCAATCTCACTGTAATCCTCGCTTCGCCGCGCGGCTTCTGCGCAGGGGTAGAGCGCGCCATCGGCGCTGTCGAGGAGGCTCTCGCCCTTCACGGCCCCCCCGTCTACGTCCGGCACGAAATCGTGCACAACCTCCATGTCGTGAACCGCCTTAAGGTCATGGGCGCCGTCTTCGTCAAAGATGTCGCAGATGCGCCGTCAAACCGCCCGATCATCTTCTCCGCGCATGGCGCGCCGAGGTCAGCTCATGAGGCCGCCGCGGCGCGCGGCGGCGCCATCATCGATGCGACCTGCCCGCTCGTCCACAAGGTGCATGCCAGCATCCGCCGGCATGTCGCGCGAGGCCGCCATGTCGTCCTCATCGGCCACCGGGGACATCCGGAGGTCGAAGGGACCATTGGCCAGGCGCCGGCGGGATGGGTCAGCCTCGTCGAGACCCTGGCCGACATCGAGACCCTCGCGGTCCCCGACGGTCCCCTCGCCTACGCGACCCAGACCACGTTGTCAGTGGATGACGCCGCCGCCCTGGTAGCCGCCCTCAAGGTTCGCTACCCCGCCATTGCAGGCCCTGAGGGAGGGGATATCTGCTACGCGACCCAGAACCGCCAGAATGCGACGAAGGCGATCGCTCCCCAGTGCGACATGATTCTCGTCATCGGCTCTCCCGCATCCTCGAACTCGCGGCGCCTCGTTGATGTGGCGCTGGCCGCAAATTGTCCGCAAGCGGAGCTGGTTGAGGATCCGCAGGCGTTTGATCTTGGCCGCCTCGCCGGCATTGGGCGGCTGGGGCTAACCTCGGGGGCGTCGACGCCTGAGGAACTGCTGGAGGATTTCCTTGCGCGCCTCGCGGCGAGCTTCCGCCTGACCATCAAGACGATCGAGACCGTGCGCGAGGACATTGTGTTCAAGAGGCCGATGATCGCGGCCGCTTGACCTGCTGAGGGCCAGGCTCATCGAACGCATGAGCGGCCGGCGTTTGCGCCCGCGGACTTGCAGGATCAACAACCAGACTCTGTGCTCTTGCCCGCCTCGCCGCGACCGCCTCGCCATGCGGATCCGGGAACGGGCCCGGCAGACAGACTTGACTGCGCGCGCCGCGTCACACAACGAGTGCCGGCATGATCGACATTTTCACCGACGGCGCCTGTGAGGGGAACCCCGGTCCCGGCGGCTGGGGCGTGCTCATTATCGAGAGCGGCGGCAGGCGGCGCGAACTCTCGGGCGGCGAAGCCGCAACGACGAACAACCGCATGGAGCTCACCGCCGCGATCGAGGCGCTGCGCGCCGTTTCCGGCCCGATACGTCTTCATACGGACAGCCAGTATGTGAAGAACGGGATCACCGCATGGATCAGGTCCTGGAAGAGGAATGGCTGGCGCACGGCTGACCGCAAGCCGGTAAAGAATCAGGACCTTTGGCAGGCGTTGGACTCGGAATGCGCGGGCCGTAAAATCGACTGGCGATGGGTCAGGGGCCACGCTGGCCACGAAGGCAATGAGCGCGCGGACGAACTTGCGCGGCTTGCGATCCCCCGGACGCAGGATTCGCGCGCTTCCTAGGCATTCGGGCGCTGCACGCGGGTCTCTTTTTCGATTGGGCTATCCTATCAACGACCGCGGCGGGCAGGCAACGGCGACCTCAAATCCGCGGCGCAGCCGTCAGCGACCCCTACCCTGACGCAGAATCGGCGGTTAGGCTCGCGCCATGACTTTGGGGTTGTTCCGACGCACGTTTGGGGTCGCCGGCAAGGGGATGTTGCGCCTCGCGGCTGCGACCGTCGCATTGACGGGATCTGCTTTGGGGCAGGCGCTTCCTCCTCCGGACCTGCCCCCAATCGTCAACAAGGGCCGGGAATGGAAGATCGTCAAAGAGGCCTGGACGCAGGAAGACGAGAAGGGCTTCGAGGCGTTCGTGCAGGCTATCGGGCGATCGAACTGCATCTCGCTTGAGGGATGCCTCCAGATTCCTGCAAATCCCTACAGCTCTTCTGACGAGGAGACTTACTCGGGCGATTGCGCCGACATGGCCTTCATCCTGCGCGCCTATTACGCGTGGAAGAACGGACTGCCCTTCTCCTACCAGAACGCCATGCGCACGGCCGATGGGGCTCCTGAAGATACGCGCTATTCATCAAACGGAAACGTCGTGGTCGGTCGGCGCGACGCGACCGGAAAGGAGCCGGTCAAGGGCGACGTCTATCTTTCCCGCATCGGCGGCGAAGTATCGACGGCAATGTTCCGCACTCATCCTGAGACCGGCGGCGGAAAGCTTCACGATGATTTCTATCCGATCAAGATTACGCGGGAATCGGTGCGTCCGGGCACGCTCGCCTACGACATCTACGGTCATGTCGGCATCGTTTACGACGTGCTGGAGGATGGACGCGTACTCGTCATCGCGTCGCATCCTGATCTTACGGTTACGCGCTCCGACTACGGTCCGAACTTCCTGCGCGCCAAGCCCGAACTTGGCGCCGGACTGAAGGCCTGGCGGCCGGTGCGCCTTGAGGGCGCGACGCGGCGCGCTGACGGCTCTTTCAGCGGTGGGCGCGTTGTCGGCGTTCCCAACCATCAGCTTGCGGACTATTCTCTCGAACAATTCTACGGGAATGCGCCCCATCCTCAGGGCGACTGGCGTTACGGCGAGTTCAGGTTCCAGGACCGGACGCTGAACTATTATGACTATGTGCGACGGGCCCTCGCCGATCCGGGTTTTCGCTACAATCCGGTGAGCGAGCTGCGCCACGCCATGCAGACGATCTGCGGATCGATCAAGGACCGCAAGGTCGCGATCGACCGCGGAATCGGCCTCAAGGTGCATTTGCAGCCCCACCCCGAAAGGCTCCCCCCCAATATTTATGGCACATACGGCAACTGGGAGGATTATTCGACGCCCTCGCGCGACGCCCGCCTTAAGGTGTCCTTCATAGAACTCCGCCGCGAAATGCAGCGCCTCGTCGAGCTTGTCGCCAGGGGCGACCCCTCGGTCGTCTATGAGGGGACTGACCTCGGCAAGGACCTGTGGACCGCGTTCGAGGAAGAAAAGGCGAAATGCACCATAGGCTACAGCCGTACGGACGATACCCGCGTCATCCTCCACTGGGGCCATGTGATGGACCGGCTCTGGGAGCTGTCCTTCGACCCGTATCACTGCCCGGAACGCCGCTGGGGCGCCGCCGGCGCGGAGCTGGAGACGTGCACGGATGATGAAAACAAGACCGCCTGGTACAAGGCCCAGAAATATCTGCGCTATCAGGCCGAACGCACCTATGACGTGCGGATGGACTTCGCCTTGCATGAGTTGAAGCCGCCCTATCTCGCGCCGCCGGAGAAGGGGGGCCTCGGCGTCGAGTCGCCGGCCGATCACGATTTGCGCAAATACCTGGTATCTCTCACGTCTTTCAGGACGGCGGAGCGCGACGAGCCGAAGGTGTTGCCGGCGTCAACGGTCCCGGACGACCCGAGGCCGACCTTCCCCGAATGGCACAAGGCGGAGACCTACAAGATCCGCAATGTCACTGGCGGCAAGGACTGAGGCTCACGAAAAACCGTGCAGAGAACCTCTCGCCTTTGCGAGACGGTCGATGTCGACGATTTCGCGAAGGAACGTCTCCAGCTGATTCATCGGAATCATGTTGGGGCCGTCCGAGGGCGCCCGGTCGGGGTCGGGATGCGTTTCGACAAAGAGGCCTGCGACGCCGACCGCGGCCGCGGCGCGGGCGAGTGTCGGGACGAATTCCCGCTCTCCGCCTGACGTTACGCCACGCCCGCCAGGCTGCTGAACCGAATGCGTCGCATCGAACACGATCGGGCATGCGGTCTCGCGCGCCATGATAGGAATGCCGCGAAAATCTGAGACCAGAGTGTTGTAGCCGAAGCTCGCGCCGCGCTCTGTGACGAGCACGCGCGGATTGCCGGCGCCTTTGATCTTGCCGACGACATTTTTCATGTCCCAGGGGGCGAGGAACTGCCCCTTCTTCACCTTGACGATTCTTCCCGTCGCCGCCGCCGCAAGGAGCAAATCCGTCTGTCGGCAGAGGAAAGCGGGGATTTGCAGCACGTCAACCGTCGGGGCCAGCAGCGCGCACTGCGCCCGTTCGTGAACGTCAGTCACGACCGGCAGGCCAAGGTGATCGCGAATCTCCGCGAAAACCGGCAATGCGGCCTCGAGGCCGACGCCGCGCGCACTCGTCCCGCTCGTCCGATTGGCCTTGTCGAAAGAGGTCTTGTAGACCAGGCTCAGCCCGAGGCGCCCCGCCATCTCCTTGAGTGCGGTTGCGGTCTCGAGAGCGTGCGCGCGGCTTTCCATGGCGCAAGGCCCTGCGAAGAGCGTCAGCGGCAGGTGATTGCCGATTTCAAGACGCAGGGCGCCGAGCGACAGCGTGACGATGGGGTCCGCGCGCGAGGTCAAGCAGCACTCCTTACGCCGCCCGTGATCGGCGACTATAGTGCCGCTGGATGAACCAATTGCAGGGCGCCGACAAGTCCGGAATACCAAAGCCCGCCGCTCCAAGAGGTGAATGTGATCGACCATCTGTCCATCGCCCGGGAGGTTCTCAGGGCCGAGGCCCGCAGCCTTGACACGCTCGCCGCGTCGCTCGGCGAGGAATTCGTCCGCCTCTGCCGCCTGCTGGAGGCGGCCACGGGGCGGATCATTGTCACCGGCATTGGCAAGTCCGGTCATGTCGCGCGAAAGATCGCTGCTACGCTCGCTTCCACGGGCAAGCCTGCATCCTTCGTGCACCCGGCCGAAGCGAGCCATGGGGACCTCGGCATGATCACGCCGGGAGACGCAATTCTGGCGTTATCGAAATCGGGCGAGACGCTCGAACTGCGCGACATCCTCGCTTACGCCAAGCGCTTCGCCATTCCGCTTGGCGCCATCACCTTCGAACGTGAATCGACGTTGTGCCGCACGGCCGACGCCGCGCTTATCTTGCCGCCGGAGCCCGAAGCGTGCAGCGAAACCAGCGCGCCGACGACTTCGACGACCATGATGATGGCGGCGGGCGACGCGATCGCCGTTGCGCTCCTGCGCGGCCGGGGATTCACGGCGCGTGATTTCCAGGGTTTTCATCCCGGCGGCACGCTTGGCGCAGCGCTGCGGCGCGTCGAGGACCTCATGCATCGCGATCGTGAGATTCCGCTATGCGCCGAGCAGACGCGAATCGCCGATGCTGTCGCAAAACTGTCTGCGGCTGGCTTTGGATGCATCGGCGTCGTCAGCGCCAGCGGCATTCTGACCGGCGTGCTGACAGACGGCGACCTGCGCCGGCTTTTCGGACGAGACATCCAGGACCTCCCGATCAGCTCCGTCATGACCCGCCATCCGCGCACCGTGACGCCCGACACGCTCGCCGCCGAAGCCCTCGCCATGCTGAGCCAGGGGCGCATCACCGCCCTCTTCGTGGTCGACGGCGCCGGCCGGGCCATCGGGCTCCTGCATGTGCACGACTGCCTGAGGAGCGGCGTGCTTTGATCCTCCGCCGCAGTCAGCCCCGTTCGCGGAAGTGGGATCGGACAAGATCGACAATGCGATCTTGAGTCCTCGCGTCGAGATAGGGATGCATCGGCAAGCTGATAACCCTCGCGGCGCACGCGTCCGTGACCGGAAGGCCCCCGGGCCCCGTCGGATAGCCGGCATAGGGCGTCTGCCTGTGCATCGGAATGGGATAGTAAACCGCCGTTGGCACGCCTGCGGCTCTGAGGCGCGCCGAGAGGCCGTCGCGATCCTCGACCTCGATCGTGTATTGCGCCCAGACCGATCGGGCGCCGGCCGCAAGACGCGGAGTCTTCGCGCATCCCTGAAGGCCATCGGCGTAGCGGTTCGCCACGGCTTCGCGGGCGGCGATCTCTTCCGCGAAAATAGCCAGCTTCTCGATGAGAATCGCCGCCTGAATCGTATCGAGCCGCGAATTCATCCCCACCCGGACGTTGAGATATTTCGCGTCATGGGCGAACTGGCGCCCCTTAGCGTCTCGCGCCGTTGCGCGGCCATGAACGCGGAGAGAATCCATGACGTCGAAGAGTTCGGCGTCATTGGTGAGCACCGCGCCGCCGTCGCCGTAACAGCCTAGGGGCTTGGCCGGGAAAAAGCTGGTCGTTTGGGCATCCGCCCAACGGATCGGATGGTTGCCGTCGAGCGTCGCGCCGAAGGCCTGCGCACTGTCGGCGATAAGCTTCAGGCCCTTTCGTCGCGCAATATCGGCGAGCGCAGGATAGTCTGCAGTCTGACCGAAGAGATCGACGGCGATGATCGCGCGCGGGGTAAGCGCGCCTTGCGCCTCAATGCTGGCGATCGCCGCCTCAAGGCAGTCAGGATCGATATTGTAGGTCCGCTCGTCGATATCGACAAAAACCGGCGTCGCGTCGAGCCATGGAACGACTTCCGGCGTCGCAGCGAAGGTGAAGCTCGGACAGAATACGGCGTCCCCCCTGCCTATCCCCCAGGCAAGCAGCGGCAAGGCGATCGCGTCCGTTCCGTTGGCGCAGGACAGGCAATGCTCCGCGCCGGCGAACGCGGCGAGACGCCTTTCGAGATCGAAGACTTCGGGTCCGAAAATATACTGGCCATGATCGATAACCCGCATCACGGCCGCATCGATTCGCGCGCCGAGGCGGCGACGCTGGGCGACAAGGTCGATGAACGGAATTGGCGGCGGGTTCGAGGACAACTCAGGACCTTTCAGAGCGCCGCCTCTCTAGAGCGCTGCGTCGGCCTTTGGCCATGCAACTTTTATTGCAGGACTTGGCGTCCGGCGGCCAAATGTAACGGCGGCCTCGCCCTTATGGCGGCGAGCCAGCAGCCCTCACGCCCCATCCTGCCTTGAAAACTGAGGCCGGCGCATGGAACATTCGATAAGGGGGCGAATTCGGGTTCCACTTGCACGCGCATTCTTCTTGCCGGGACGGCGGGATATATCGGCTTTCGCCTGGCCAGGGCGGCGTGGCCAACGGGGGCGGCCTGACCCTATGACAGTGAAGCGCGTCATCGGCATCATTGGCGGCTCGGGACTCTACGCGCTCGACGTGCTCGCCGAACAGAAGGCCGTCGAGGTGATGACGCCCTGGGGGTCGCCTTCAGGGCCGCTAATCTGCGGCCGCCTCTCGGGCGTCGACTTTGTATTTCTTGCGCGGCATGGAGAGGGCCATCGCCTGCCCCCGGCCGACGTCAATTATCGTGCGAATATCGACGCCCTCAAACGCTCCGGGGTCACCGACATCGTCTCCATCTCCGCCTGCGGATCGCTGCGCGAAGAGATCAGGCCAGGCGATTTCGTCATCGTCGACCAGTATGCGGACCGAACCAGCGGACGCATGTCGAGCTTCTTCGGTCCCGGCTTCGTCGCCCATGTTTCGATGGCCGACCCGGTCTGCCCCGCCCTCGCGGCAGGGCTTGCAGATGCCTGCGCCAGGATCGGCGTTCCCTATCACCCGCGCGGGACCTATGTCTGCATCAATGGCCCGCAGTTCTCCACGCGCGCCGAATCCCACGCCTATCGCACTGCGGGGTTCGACGTGATCGGCATGACCAACATGCCGGAAGCCAGGCTCGCCCGCGAGGCGGAACTTCCCTATGCGAGCGTCGCCATGGTTACGGACTATGATTGCTGGCGGCGGGACGAAAAGCCGGTCGAGGTCGCAGACGTGCTCGCCGTGATGAAGGCGAACACCGCGCGCGCCAAGGCGCTGCTGCCTGTGCTTGCAGCGCTGCTCGGTCCGACGCGCGCGCCGTCGCCCATCGACCGGTCGCTCGACCTTGCGGTCATCACTGCGCCGGAGGCGCGCGATGCGGCCCTTGTTGCAAAGCTCGATGCCGTCGCCGGACGATTTCTGGCGAGGCGATGAGCCTTCACCTGCGCACGGGCCTGATGTCCGCCTGGCGGCGGGCCAGCCGCAGCGGTGAAATCGTCAGCATACGCCATATTTCCCGGGCGCCTGCTTTGCGCTTTGACTGTTCGACCAGCCGCGCCCGCCAGACGCGCGGCAGCCCCGAAATCGCGGCGCCAAGCGCGCGGACATAGGCCGGCCCCGAGCCGATCAGGGTCAGCCGCGCCAACAGATAGAGATTGACCGTGAGGTGAAACGGCAACGCCGGCCAGAAAACCGCGGCGGGCATATCCTTTACAAAAGTCCAGATGCGATTGCGGTGACCATGGAACACCGTGAAGTCGCTGCGCCGGCCAGTGACGCCGGACCCCTCATGCGCGACCCGGGCCGCCGCGGCCTGGATCGTCCTGCCCCCGGCGAGCCTCAGGCGAAAGCCGAGATCGACATCCTCGCCATAGCAAAAGAAGCTCTCATCGAATCCGCCAAGCTCCAGAAATGTGCGCCTCCGGTACATCGCCGCCGCGGCGCAGGCGGCGAAGCATTCACCTTCCGGCGGGAGTTTCGATACCGGCCAGCCGAAATGGCCGCGATAGGGAACGCCGAATGCATGATAGGCGTCGCCGGCCCCGTCGAGGCGTGTCGGATCAGCGGCGTCGACCTGCGTTGATCCAAAAGCGTCCGCATATGGATGCCGTCTCGCTGCGGCGAGCAGCTGCTCCAGCCAGTCCGGCTCCGGATAGGCGTCAGGATTGAGGAAAGCCACCCACTCGGCGTCCACGAGGCCGACCGCGCGATTGTTGCCGGCGGCGAAGCCGATATTGGCTCCGTTCAAAATGGTCCTTAGCGGGAATTTCGTGCAAACAAGGCCATCTGCCGAGCCGTCGGTCGATCCGTTGTCGAAGACCACAGTCTCAAAATCGGTGAAAGTCTGCCTCTCGAGCGCGGCAAGGACCTTGCCGATACGTGCGCCCGAATTGAAGTTGACGACGATGACCGCGACGGCGGTCACAGCAGATCCTTGCGCTTGCGCGCCTTCAGCTCTTCGACGATGCGTTTTACATCTTCGGCCCGTTCGCGGGGCGCGACAAGCACCGCGTCGGCGGAAGCGACGACCACGACGTCCTTCATGCCGATCACGCCGACGAGCGGACCATCCGACACAACAGTGCAATTCTCGCCATCGACGATGATTGATTTCTCTGCGGGCGCGCCGACCGGAATGGCCGCCCACGATCCGACGTCGCTCCAGCCGACATCGAGCGGGCCAGCGACAGCGGCGCGGCGAGTCTTCTCCATCACGGCATAGTCGATGGAGTTCGCGGGGCAAGCCTCGAATTCGCGGGGATCGAGAATGGTAAGGTCATCCTGGATGGCCGCCTTCCCGAAAGCGGAAACAGCGCGTCCCGCAATGTCAGGCGCGTACTCAGACGCTTCGGCGAGCATCAACGCTGGATCAAACAGAAATATGCCGGCGTTCCAGTAGTGCAATCCGCCTTCCAGATAAGCCAGAGCCGTTTCGCGAACCGGCTTTTCGCGGAAGGCGGCGACGCGATATGCGCAGGGCGCCAGCTCGGCCCCCCGTTCGATATAGCCAAATCCCGTATGCGGACGATCGGGCTTGATCCCGAAGGTCACGATCGACTGCCCGGCGACCGGAGCGGCCAGCGCGACTGCGGCGCGAAACCCTCGGACGTCGACGACCCGGTGATCGGCCGGCAGCAGCAGGGCAAGCGCTTGCGGATGGGACGCTGCAACGAATGACGCGGCGACCACCGCCGCGGCGGCCGTGTTGCGCGCGCATGGCTCGCAGATGATCGCGGCGAGGCCGACGCCAATGGCGGCGGCCTCATTCCGCATGACTTCGGCATGCGCCTGCGCGCCGATAACCGCCGGCGGCAGGAAAGCGGCGTCGGCGCCGGGCGCGACCCTCAGAAGCGTCTCCTGAAAGAGGCTGCGATCGCCGGCAAGCGGCAGGAACTGCTTTGGACGGCTGGCGCGCGACAGGGGCCACAACCGCGTGCCGGCGCCGCCCGAGAGGATAACCGGTTGGATGGGACGGCTCATGCCCCCAACTCCTTCAGATGCGTCTCGGCCTCTATGGCCGCCTCCATCAGATGGTAAAGAATGCTTGCTGGCACGACGGTCGCGATCGGCCTCCCTTCGCCATCATATTCATCGCACCAGAGGCCGTTTACCGGATGATGAAGATAACTGGCGAAAAGCGCGCCGATCAGCCGCTCGGCGGTCTGGGCTGCGCCCTCCTCGCCGCGACGCGCCATGACGAGCGAGGCCTTTAAATACTCCGTCTGCGGCCAAAGGCGCCGCGCGCCCCCCGGCGGCGTCCCGACCTCGACAGCGTTGACAAGAAATCCTTCCCGCGCGCCAAGCTCGGCCGCACGCCGATAGAGCATGCGCTGCAGGTCGCCTCCGGAGGCTCTGAGAAGCCACGTCCACTCCGCCATATGGCCTGGTTCGATGACCGCGCCCTTGGCGCTGGCCAGCGGCTTCAGATCGATTGTGAAGAACTCCCTCAACGCGCCGATGCGGGAATCGAAGAAGACGGTCCGCAGGAGAGCCTCGATTTCGCTGGCGCGGCCGGCGTAAAGCGGCGATCCCGTCGCCGCCGCAAGCGCCGAGAACGCCTCAAAGAGGTGCATATGCGGATTCTGACGTCGCGGCCTCCCGCCCCGATCGTCCTCGATATAGCCGCCGAAGGGCGATTTTAACTTTCGATCCATGAAATCGAGAGTGCTCACGGCCAGCATGCGCGCCCGCTCGTCGTCGAAGGCGCGGATCATCGACGCCGCTGCGAGCAACAGGAAAGCCTGATCGTAGAGATCACGCCGATCGTCCATGACAGCGCCGTCGGCGGCCAATAAGTGGACGCAGCCGCGGGCGCCGCCTTCCGGGCAGGCCTGGCGCAGGAAACAGGCGAAGCCGCGGGCCGCGAGGTCGCGAGAGCGGGGCGCGCGCCCCAGACGGGCGGCGGTGGCGAACACATGGATTTGCCGAGCCTGGACACGCACCCGCCGCGGAACCCCCTCAATGGGGCGTCCCGAGTGGTCGAGACATTCGTGAAAGCCGCCCGCCGCATCCGCGCCGCGCTCCGCCCAAAGCGGGAGCGAGGCGTCCCAGAACCAGTCGATGAACCGCCTCAGGGCGGCGGCAAGCGCCATGATCGGAGCATCCGGCCTATGATTGAGGCGTGCCTAAGGCCAATCGGGGGAGCGGTCAAACCAGCCGGCTTGACCGCAGGCCGCCGACACGATAGCACCCGCGCCTTCACAACCGGGCGAGAGAAACCGGGGCCAAAAAGGACGCCGGCGCTCAAAGAGCGCCTCCGGAGTCGGATCATGTACGCAGTCGTCAAGACTGGCGGGAAGCAGTATCGCGTCGCCGCAAACGACATCATCGAAATCGAGCGCCTTCCGGGCGAGGCCGGCGAAGTCGTCACCTTGAGCGAAGTGCTCATGGTGGGCGACGGCGCAAATGTCAGCATCGGCGCGCCAACGGTCGCGGGCGCGTCGGTCGCCGGCGAGATTATTGAGCAGGCGCGCGGCGACAAGATCATCGTCTTCAAGAAGCGCCGCCGGCAGAACTATCGCCGCAAGAGGGGCCACAGGCAGCTTCTGACGAGGTTGCGCGTCACGGAAATCCTGACCGATGGCGCCAAGCCTTCGGGGAAGGCGGCGGCGAAAAAGCCGACGAAGGCGGCCGCGATCAAGGATGACGTCACGCTGATTGGCGGTGTCGGCCCCAAACTGAAAGAGAAGCTCGTCGGCTACGGCGTGACTTCGCTAAAGCAGATTGCCGAGATGACGGCGGCCGACCTCGCCAAGATGGATGCGGCGCTCGATCTCAAGGGCCGCACCGAACGCGAGGAGTGGGTCGATCAGGCGAAGGAGCTGCTTGCCGGCAAGCCGCCGCGCGCCAAGAGCGATCGCGCGCGCTCTGAATAATGCATGAGTTTGAAGGAGATCGATCATGGCGCATAAAAAGGCAGGCGGTTCGTCCCGCAACGGCCGTGACTCCGCGGGACGCCGCCTCGGCGTCAAGAAGCACGGCGACGAACTGGTCGTACCCGGCAACATTCTCGTCCGTCAGCGCGGCTCCAAGTTTCACCCAGGCGACAATGTCGGCATGGGCCGGGATCATACGTTGTTCGCGCTTGCAGGCGGCCGCGTGAAGTTCAAGGTGACGTCAAAGGGACGACAGGTCGTCTCGGTGGCGCCGGACCCGGCAAACTAGTCTTTGGTCGGCCCCTCGGGGAGCCATTTTCTTTCAGACTGCTGCGGCCATTTTGCCTGTCGTCAGTCGTCGCACCGTGGCGGCAAGCATCTCGCTCCCCACCGGCTTTCCGAGAAAGTCATCAACCCCGGCCGCAAAGCTTGCGCGCCGATCTTCCTCTGATACGGCGGCCGTAAGCGCTACGATCGGCGTTTTCGCGTAAGGCGCGCGGGCCGCGCGAATGGCGCGCGTCGCCGAGAGCCCGTCCATGACCGGCATGTGCAAATCCATCAGCACGAGATCGAAGGCGCGCTCGGAAAGGCGCGCCAGCGCCGCAGCGCCGTTCTCGGCCTCCACGACTTCAGCATTCAGTGGACGGAGGAATGCGCGCACGACCTTGCGATTGATCTCGTTGTCCTCGACGAGGAGGATGGCCGGTCCGGTCCCCAATGGCGGCGCGCTCGTGTCGGCGCGCTGTGGCGGCTGCGCCGGCGGCGCCCTGAACGAAAAGGAAAAGGTTGCACCTTTCCCCCTTTCGCTCCTGACGGTGAGCGAACCGCCCATGGCCTTGGCGATCCCGGCAGCGAGCGCGAGGCCGAGACCAGCGCCGCCAAATCTGCGGGTCGTCGAATTGTCGGCCTGCTCGAACGGTCGAAAGATGCGCTCCTGCTCCTCCTGCGAAAGGCCGCAGCCGGTGTCGGATACTTCGACGACGGCCTGCCCGTCTCTGGCGCGCGCCCTGACCAAGATCGCGCCGGTGTCAGTGAATTTCACGGCGTTGCTGACAAGATGCGCCAAGGCCTGGCCGAGCCGCGCGGAATCTAAGGATACGAATGGCTCCTGCACCTCGCTGAGATCGAGGCTGAGGGCCAGTCCCTTTGCCGAAGCTGAAGGACGATGGCGCGTCACGACGGCTTGAATCACATCGCGCAGATCCGCGGGCGCTTCGCTGAGCGAAAGCCCGCCTGTCTCAATAGAGGTGATGTCGATCGCGTCCGAAACCAGCGCAAGCAGAGATTGCCCGCAGGCCTCTATCGCCGCCAGGCTCTCGGCCCCTGATTCTGTCAGAGGCGTCCCCTTGAGCGCGGCGGCGGAGCCCAGAACCCCATTCAGGGGCGTGCGCAGCTCATGACTCATCTTGGCGAGGAAGGCCG
>CAYTVQ010000028.1:0-16407 GCA_964441615.1 uncultured Caulobacterales bacterium
ATGCCAGGCACCGCTTCGAAACGGGGACGATGATCCTCTGGCACCCGATCAAGGCGATGGCGGCGGTCGAAAGCTTCCATCGCGCCGCCGATGCGGTAGGCTTCGAGAAGACGCTCACTGCGGAACTCTTAATCCGTGCCCCAACGGACGAAACCCGCTTCAACGGCTGCGGGCTCTATATCGTGAACCCGCCATGGACGCTGAAGGCGGCGCTTGAAAAGCTCGGGCCGCTTCTGGCCGAGCGGCTGGCGCAGGGGCCGGGGGCGGGGTTTGTTCTTGCCTGAGCTCGGGAGCCGCACACGGAATCCGCCTGTTAGGCTTGATAAATGTGGAATTTTCCACGATGCCCGAGGCAGGCGCAGTCATCAGGAAAGACGCAGCCGAGCGTTGCAGCGCCCGCCATGGAGGCGAGTTCCCCGTTGATCTCGCCATGGCATTGGAAAGCGAGCCGCGCCGAACGATGGATGACGATTTCGAGAGTGACGCATGCGAAAACGTAGGAACCGAAAATCTCGACCTTGTCGTCCATTTGCGTGAGGCCGTCGCCCGACACCCGACCCTCCGCCACCTCCATCTGCAGGCTGAGATTGAAGGACGCGGGCGCGCCGCTCCCTTCGGTCAATTCGAGAACGCCCTGCCAACGCCTTCGCTGACTGCCGAAGGCTGGAGCGAGCAAGACGTTGTCTTGCGGACTCATGTCGAAGGCCATCGACGATCCCCGGATGCGTCGAGGTCTTACTGCCCGCTATTTGTGGTTTGAGTGTGGCGGTCGAATTCACAACCGCACTTGGAGCAGGCGCGCACCGGTTTCGCCGGGCGGCGCCAAGCCCGCGCCCGTCAGCCCTTCTTCTCCAGTTTGTCGAGCTGCCGCTGGAGGGCGGCGAGCTGGGCCTTGAGCTCGCCAATGTCTTCAGTCTCCGCCGCCTGGCCGCCCGCGGCCGTCGCGGCGCCGCGCGCGCCCTGGAAGACCTGCGTCATGGGCGCGAACATCTTCATGGTCTGCTCGAACAGCTCCATGTTCTTGCGCGCCGTTTCCTCGAACATCTGATAGCCCGGCGCGGAGCCGAAGGCCTCGCGCATCTGCGCGCGGAATTTCTCCTGGTTCTTGGCGAAGGTCTCCATGCTCATTTCGAGATAGGAGGGGACGAACATCTGCATGTTGTCGCCGTAAAACTTGATCAGGCGGCGCAGGAACTGAATGGGGAGGAGGTTCGCGCCCTTGTTCTCCTCCTCGAAAATGATCTGGGTCAGCACCGATCGGGTGATGTCCTCGCCGGTCTTGGCGTCGAAGACGACGAAATCGTCGCCCTTCTTGACCATCTCGGAGAGGTAATCGAGGGTAACGTATGAGCTGGTCGCCGTGTTGTAGAGGCGGCGGTTCGCGTATTTCTTGATGACGATCGGCTCGCGCGCCTCCGTAGCCCCCGCGCCGTGATTTCCGTCGGTCTTCTCTTGAGCTTCGGACACTGGGGGGCTCCCTGAAAAACTTGTCGCCGCCAGCAGATGCTGCGGCGCCGCGCTTTTTGTGCGCTTGCACATGTTGCTATAGCATGAAATGGAGGCTTGCCTATTCAGGACCCTTCTTGCTTTGGGGTTAAGGACAGGCCGCATACAACCCATGAGGCGGCGCTGGGCGCCTTTGGAAGAACGAGGAGGCAGTATGGCCGGGGCAGTCATCGTGTCGGCGGTCCGCACGGGCGTTGGATCCTTTGGCGGAACACTGGCGGGAACGCCGGCCGCCAGGCTGGGAGGGACAGCCATTGCTGCGGCCTTAGAGCGCGCCGGCGTCCCCGCCGGCGACGTCAGCGAGGTGATCATGGGGCATGTCCTCCAGACCGCCCAGGGTCAGAATACCGCCCGTCAGGCCGCCATGGGCGCCGGCATTCCGAAAGAGAAGCCCGCCATGACCATCAACCAGGTCTGCGGCTCGGGCCTGCGCGCCGTCGCCCTCGCCGCCCAGGCGATCGGCAATGGCGATGCGGCCATCGTCGTCGCGGGGGGCCAGGAGAACATGTCCCTTTCTCCGCATGCGGCGCATCTGCGCGACGGGTTCAAGATGGGCGAGGCGAAGTTCGCCGACACCATGATCAAGGACGGGCTCTGGGACGCCTTCAACGACTATCACATGGGGCAGACGGCCGAGAACCTCGCGCAGAAATACCAGATCAGCCGCGAAGAGCAGGACAAGTTCGCGCTGGCGAGCCAGACGAAAGCGTCAGCCGCCCGGAAGGCGGGAAAATTCAAGGATGAGATCGTTCCGGTCGTCATCAAGACACGGAAAGGCGACATCGTCTTCGATCAGGACGAGTACATCCGCGAAGGCGCCACGATCGAGGCGATGAGCGGCCTCAAGCCGGCTTTCGTGAAAGACGGGACGGTGACCGCCGCCAACGCCTCGGGGCTCAATGACGGCGCGGCCGCGCTGGTCGTCATGTCCGAGCGCGAGGCGGCCCGCCGCAATCTGGAGCCGCTGGCGCGCATCGCTGCCGCCGCTCATTGCGGCGTCGATCCCTCGATCATGGGCATCGGCCCCGCGCCGGCCTCGCGCCTGGCGCTCGAGAAAGCCGGATGGAAGCTCGCCGATCTCGACCTCATCGAGGCCAACGAGGCTTTCGCCGCGCAGGCCCTCGCCGTCGGCAAGGAGCTCGGCTGGGACGCCTCGAAGGTCAATGTGAATGGCGGCGCCATCGCCATCGGCCACCCCATCGGGGCTTCCGGCGCCCGCATCCTGACGACGCTGCTTCACGAGATGAAGCGCTCCGGCGCGAAGAAGGGCCTCGCCACGCTCTGCATCGGCGGCGGCATGGGCATCGCCATGTGCGTGGAGCGGTAGGAGCTGCATGCGGGTCATCTGGTCCGCCGGCGCCCTTTTCGTTGCGGCGGCCTGCGCGCCGGCTAACGATTCGGAGATCGATGCGTCTCGCGACATCGGCGCCAGGATCGGCGCGATTCTTGAGACTCTCGCGCGCGATGGAGCCTTCAGCGGCGCTGTGATCGTCAAACGTGCGGGAACCACGCTGTACGAAGGCGCGTTCGGGACCGAAGACGGCGTCGCGCCTTTCACACTGGGCTCCGCCTCCGATGGCGGCTCGCTCGCCAAGACGCTGACCGCTGCAGCAATCCTCCTTCTCGTCGAGGAAGGCCGCCTCGATCTCGACACGCGCGCGCGCTCCATTGCGCCGGAATTTCCGCTTCCGGAGGCGACGGTGCGCGATCTCCTCGCGCATGCGGCGGCGCTACCCGACTATGACGCCTTCACCGACCTTCTCGAGGCGGGCCCTGTCACCACGACCAGCCTCCTCCGTGCGGCCAGCGCGCGCGGGGTTCCGTCCCCGTTTCCGCCCGGCGAAGCCTTCGCCTACTGCAATCTTTGCTATGACGCGCTCGGACTGATCGTCGAGCGCGTCGAAAATGCGCCGCTCGCCGCGGTGTTTGAACGGCGGTTTTTCGCGCCGCTCGGCATGAACGACGCCTTCCTGCGGCCGGCGCGCTTCGCCGATTGGCCGACCCGCCGCGTGCTGGGGTTTCGCCGTGACGCGAATGGCGCGCTCGAACCATTCGGCGTCAGCGAAAACGAGGCGTTTCACGGGGCCAGCAACGTTTATTTTTCGGTCCGCGACGTCAGCGCGTGGGCCGAAGCCTGGGCGGCGCGAGCGACGGCGACTGCCCCCGCGCGCCGTCTTGCACTGACGCCTGCACGCTTCGGCGACGACGTCTCCGGCATTTCGCTCGGCAGCTGGTATTGCGCCGACGGCGCGGCGCGCTGCCACTACACTGGCGTCTATAATGGCTTCTTCAGCCTCGCCATGTGGGATGCTGAGAGCAGGCTCACGGTCGCCCTCGTCTCGAATGTCGGCCTGCCGGCGGGTCTTCAGATCGACCTGCCGCGCGCGCTGATCGCCCTCGCCGAGGGGCGCGCGGTTGACGCTGCTGCGCTGCGCGCTGAAGCGCGGCCGAGGACTAAGAGCGCTCCCGTCGATCCGGCCGCGCTCGCCGGTTCCTATGCAGGGCGAGGCCTCCCGGCCTTCGCCGTGGAGATCATCGACGGCGCGCCCTATCTCGACGCCGACGGCGCGCCGGCGATGCGGGCTTACCAGGTCGAGCCGACGACCTTCTATGTCCCGGGTCTCGATCTCTATTTGCGCGCCGCGCCGCAAGCCGGCGACAGGCCGCCCCGGCTGCGCTGGACGACACTTTATCGCGACGCGATCGCTGAACGCCGCTGATGCGCCGCCAGCCGGGTTGGACAGCGGCGTATTTTTGGTGCCAAAGTCGCCCAAATCGCATGCGACCAGGATGCGGCGAGATAATCAACGAACGATTGGGAGGAAACCATGGCCAAAAGATCGGCGATCGTAACGGGCGGAACCCGCGGCATCGGCAAGGCGATCGCAATCGCCCTCAAGGAGAAAGGCTGCGCGGTCGCGGCGACCTATGCCGGCAATGATGAAGCGGCCAAGAAATTCAAGGAAGAGACCGGCATTCTCGTCTTCAAATGGGATGTCGGCGATTATGACGCCTGCAAGGGCGGCGTCGCGGAGGTCGAGAAGATTCAGGGGCCGACCGACATTCTCGTCAATAATGCCGGGATCACGCGCGACGGGCTCTTTCACAAGATGTCGCCGCAGGCCTGGCGCGACGTCATGCGCGCGGATCTCGACAGCGTTTACAACATGACGGCGCAGGTTTTCGCCGGCATGCGCGAGCGTGGCTTCGGCCGCGTCATCAACATCACCTCGATCAACGGCCAGAAGGGCCAGCTCGGCCAGGTGAACTATTCCGCCGCCAAGGCCGGCATGATCGGCTTCACCAAGGCGCTGGCCCTTGAGGGCGCCGCAAAAGGGATCACGGTTAACGCGGTCGCGCCGGGCTATATCGATACCGACATGGTCGCGGCCGTGCCCCCACCGGTCCTTGAGAAAATCGTCGCCGGCATCCCGGTCGGAAGGCTCGGAAAAGCCGAGGAAATCGCCCGCTGCGTCACATTCCTTGCGGATGATGCGGGCGGCTTCATCACCGGGTCGGTGATCAGCGCCAATGGGGGACAATACATCCCATCCTGATCCGGGACCGGCGCGCCCTTTCAAGACCGTAACGAAGCCCATATTTCGCCCTATTGGAGAGGTAGGGAAAATGCGGGCGCGCCTCGCGTCGAGGCCGTTCCGAGGGAACTGCGGGTCTGATGGCGTTGGCCGGAATGCGAATTTTGGCGTTGTTGGCGGGGGCGACCCTCTCCGCGCCCATGCCGGCTTACGCGGAGACCGCGCAATCCGTTGGCGCGGCTCCCTTTACGGTCGCCGCCGCCGATCCGTTTTCAGCGCTGGTCGGCAAGGCGCCGGGCGCGGCCAGGCGCAGCGGCGCCGTTCAGCGCTTCACTGTCGCGGCTGACGGACGCATGTTTCTCGTCGAGGGCAAGGTCGGCAGCGCGCGCCTGAAATATCTTTGTACTGACGGTGACCCTCGCCTCGACTGCTCCCTCGACCCGAATGCGTTCGCCGAGGAGATCTTTCTTGCAACGGGCGCCCGCGGACCCCGAGGCGACGTCATCTTCAAGGACGAGAACGGAGATGTCCTGCTCCGCATCATGTCCTATGGCGGCGCGACGGTTTTCTGGCCGGGCAAGACCAATGGCGAGGCTGCGTCCAAAACCCATGGCGACGACAGCGCCCTTAATCTGCCGCCGGCCAGCCGCCAGGACGCGGCGCGCCGCGCCGAACTCGCGGCAAGGACGCTCGGCGGGCTGATGGGCGAAAGCATTGAATTCAATATCGGGACCTTCCGCCCGGCCAGCGCTTCCGAGACCGAGACGTCGGCAGACGCCGCCGTGCTCGCCGACGCCGTTGTGCGCGCGGCCGCCGGCATGGCCGAAGTCGCACGCGACCAGACCGGGGCCCGCATCCTGCGCGAGCGCATCGTCCAGGTGAAATTCACCGCCGGCGGGGCCCCCAAGCTGTCGCTCGACGGGAAGTCGTTAATTGTCACTTACAATCCGTCCGCAGACGTCGCAGGTCGCCCCTCTTCGCGCGCCGTTCGCGAATTTCTCGAAAATTCACTTTAGAAAAACGGGATGCCGCCACAATTGCGGCTTGAAAGCGTCCCTATTGCCAGTTCTTATTGCGCCATGAACGCGCCGCGCAACATCCTGTTGATCCTGGCCGGCCTCGCCGCCTTGTCCGCCGGCGCATCGGCGCAGTCGCTGAAATCGCTGCGTCAGCAAGAGGCTGACAATGCCGCCCTCGCGCGCGAGGCCGCCTATACGAGCTCAGTGTGCGGAACGCCGATCAGCGCGCGCATCGACTGGTCCTCGGCGGCCTCCTGGCCGGAGAACGCGAGCATCGCCGCCGCCTGCGACGGGGCTTTGAGCGCGCTCGAAACCATCTGCCGCAGCGACAGGGCGCGGGGGAGCAAGGTCAGAAGCTTTGTGTGCGCCGGCGATGGCGACGGCCCCTCTCTCAGCGGCGGGACCTTTCGCTATGGCGCCTCGCCGGGCGGAGACGGGTATTCAAGCTCGCTCTCCTATCTGCAAGGGAATCTCTGAGGCGGGCGCCCAGATCCGCCGGTCGTCGAATTGACGTTCCCTTCAGGCGCCGCCATCGTTCGCGGATGCCTCTCGATCCCGGCCTCTATGTGGCGGCGACGCCCATTGGCAATCTCAAGGACGTGACCTACCGGGTCGTTGAGGCGCTTTCGGCCTGCGACCTCATCTTGTGCGAGGATACGCGTCAGACCGCGCGGCTTTGCGCGGCCTATGGCGTCGCGACGGAGCGCCGTTCCTATCACGAGCATAACGCAGCGCGCGTGCGGCCTGAAATCATCGCCCGGCTCGAGGAGGGCGCGCGCGTATGCCTCGTTTCCGATGCGGGAACGCCGCTGATCTCCGATCCCGGCTACAAGCTGGTGCGCGAGGCGCGCGACAAGGGGATCGCCGTCTTCCCGCTGCCGGGCCCTTGCGCGGCAATCGCAGCCCTCTCCGCCGCCGGCGCTCCGACCGATCGTTTCGTGTTCGCCGGTTTCCCCCCGAGCGGCGGCGCGCGCGGGTCCTTCTTTCGGGAGTTTGCGCAGGTCCGGGCGAGCCTTGTCTTTTACGAGTCAGGGCCGCGTCTCGCGCAATCCCTTGGCGACATGTGTGAGGCCTTCGGCGATCGGACGGGCGTCGTCGCGCGCGAACTGACCAAGATTCATGAGGAATTTCGTGAAGCGAAACTCTCCGAGCTCTGCGCGCATTACAGCGAGGATCCGCCGAAAGGGGAGATCGTGGTGATCGTCTTTCCACCCCTGATCCAGGCCGTGAACCCGGCCGAGATCGATGCTTTCCTCGCCGCGGCCCTCGAGGACATGAGCGTCAAGGATGCGGCGGCGGCCGCAGCGGAGGGCTTCGGCCTCACGCGGCGTGAGGCCTATGAGCGCGCGCTCCGCCTGCGGGCGTCCTCCAGGCGATGAGAAACCGCGCGGCCGCCGAGCGCCAGGGTCGCCGCGCCGAGTGGCTGGCTAGCCTCTATCTCCGGCTCAAGGG
Organism: uncultured Caulobacterales bacterium; assembly: GCA_964441615.1. Taxonomy (GTDB): domain Bacteria; phylum Pseudomonadota; class Alphaproteobacteria; order Caulobacterales; family Parvularculaceae; genus Amphiplicatus. The sequence continues at coordinate 7,514 of CAYTVQ010000028.1, forward strand.
CTACCGGGTGCTGGCCCGACGCTTCAAGGCGGCGGGCGGCGAAATCGACATCGCAGCGCGCCGGGGCGACGTTCTGGTCCTTGTGGAGGTGAAAGCGCGCGCCGATCACGATGACGCAATCTTCGCCGTCACGGCATCGGCGAAGCGCCGGATCGAAGCGGCCGGACGCTCGTTCATGGCGAGCCGCCCGCATCTTGCGTCTCTCGGCGTCCGCTACGACATCATCGCGGTCAGCGGCGTTCGGCTGCGGCACGTCCGCGACGCATGGCGAAGTCAGCGCTGACTAGCAAGCAAGGGCGAAGCGCGGCAAGAACCGGGCGTTCGTCAGTCACAGGAGGAGTCCATGCCGCGCCGTCTCGCCGCCAGCCTAGCCCTACTTGCGCTCGGGGCCTGTGCGTCAAGCCGCACGCTCAGCGGTTCGGTCGAAGACATCGGGTCCGACGCCGAGCTGAAGGCGATATTGTTCGCCGACCGGTCCCATGACTATTCCGATGTGGACATCACGGTTTACGAGGGCCGGATGATGCTGACGGGAACCATGCATTCCGAGGACGGACGCCGCAAGCTGGTCGAGAACGCCTGGAAGGCCGACGGAATTGTCCAGGTCATCGACGAGATCTTCGTCGGCGACGATACGCCCATGCGCCAGGGCCTTGAGGACTCGCGCATCGACAGCGCCATCCGCCTCAAATATGTGACGGCCGGCGACCTGCGCAGCGGGAATTACAAACTGTCCGTCTCAAACGGCGTCGTTTACATTCTCGGCGTCGCGCGCGATCAGAAGGAGCTCGATGAGGCCTTGAGAAAAGCCAGCGAAACGGCGGGCGTGCGCAGCGTCATCAGCCATGTTGTGCTTCGCAGCTTTCCGCCGCCGCCGCCCGCGACCAATCTCTAGCAGGACGTCATGCCCCTCGATATCGCCATCCAGATGGACCCGATCGAGGGTGTCGATGTCTCTCTCGACACCACTTTCGATCTCGCCATCGAAGCCTATGGGCGCGGCCATCGCCTCTGGATCTATCAGCCCCACGCGCTGGCGCTTTGCGAGGGGCGCGTGTCGGCGCGGGCGCGCCGCGTCGGCGCGCTGAAGCGGGAACAGGGAGCGCATGCCGGCCTTGAGCCTGCGGCGGCGATCGACCTCCGCGAGATGGACGTCGTCCTCATTCGCCAGGATCCGCCGTTCAACATGGCGTACATCACAGCAGCACATTTGCTCGAACGCCTGCAACCGGACGTCCTGGTGCTGAACAATCCGCGCTCGATCCGCGACGCGCCCGAGAAGCTTTTCGTCACCGACTTCAAGGACCTTACGCCGCCGACCCTCATCACGCGCGATGTCGGCTTCATTCGTGAGTTTCGCGCCGAACATGGCGACATCATCCTGAAGCCGCTCTACGGCAATGGGGGCGCCGGCGTCTTTCGCCTGGCTGAGGACGATTCGAACTTCAACGCGCTGCTGGAGCTTTTCTTGCAGGCCTTTTCAGAGCCGCTGATCGCACAGAAATATCTCCCGGCCGTGCGGAAGGGAGACAAGCGCATCATTCTGCTCGACGGCGAGGCGGTCGGCGCCATCAATCGCGTGCCGGCGAAGGGCGAGACGCGCTCCAACCTTCACGTCGGCGGGACCGCTGAGCCGGTCGAGATGACCGAGCGGGACCAGGAAATCTGCGATCGCATCGGACCCGAACTTGCGGCGCGGGGCCTCGTCCTCGTCGGCATCGATGTGATCGGCGACTATCTCACTGAAATCAACGTCACCTCCCCGACCGGGGTTCAGCAAATCCGACGCTTTGGCGGCGCGGACATATCGGCGCTGTTCTGGGACCTCGTTGAAGGGCGTCTCGAGCCGTAATCGGCGTTAACCTCGGTCGGCCCGAAGGATGGGCCGGTCGGCGAAGGCGCATTCTGGAAGTCGTCTCAATTCGCTTTCTCCCCGGTCCTAAATTGGCTAGGAACCCGGTTCGCGGCGGACCCCTTGGCCGCGCGCTCTCGATTTAGGATAGCCGCAATTAGCCGATGGGCTTGATCGACCGCTATATCTTGCGCGCCGTGCTGACGCCCCTGCTGCTCGCGCTCGGCATTGCGGGCATGCTGCTCCTGCTCGAGCAGATGCTGCGTCTCTTTGATTTTGTGCTCGCCGAACAGGGGCCGGTCGATGTCGTCTGGCGGATGCTCGCCAATCTCGTGCCCCACTATATGGGCCTCGCGCTGCCGCTCGGGACCTTCATCGGCATCATGCTTGCTTTCCGCAATCTGTCGCTGTCGAGCGAGCTTGACGCGCTGAACTCAAGCGGCGCCTCGGCGCTGCGCCTGCTCAGACCCGTATACGGGCTGGTCATCCTGCTGATGATCTTCGACTTTCTGCTCGTATCCTACATTCAGCCCTACGCCCGCTACAAATACGAACAGATCCGGTTCGATGTGACGAGCGGCGCGCTGGGCATCAAAATTCCGCAGGGCGAATTCATCGACATCGGGGACCGCGTCACGATCAGGCTCGGAAAGGTGAATGCCGAAACGCGTGAAGCGGAAAACATCTTCCTCGAACAGCGCGACGGCAAGGGCGGCAAGACCGTGATCACCGCGCTCTCCGCCGGCATCTCGACAACGCCGGAAGTGACGCGCCTCATCCTCAACATGAAAGACGGGCGACAGATCATCATCGATGACAAGGGCGACCGGGCGAGTGAGCTTTCCTTCGAGACTTTCGATGTGGAAGTCGATCTTCCCGCCATCGCCGTCTTCAGGAACCGCGGCACGGACGATCGCGAGGCGACTTTTGACGAAATCCTTAAGTTTCTCCGCACTAATGACCGCAGCGTCGGGCGGGCCTGGGATGATTATCACGCGGGATTTCACTGGCGCCTCATCCACCCGCTGACTTTCCTCCTGATGCCAATTCTGGCGGTCGCCATGGGCGTGACCGGCCGCCGCCGGCAGTCCAATCTGAAGCCCATTGCCGGCATCGCGATTCTGATCGTCTATCACGAGCTGCTGGAGGAATGGGGCAAGGTCGTCGCCAGCGAGGGCAAGCTCTCGCCCTACATTTCCATGTGGGGACTATTCATAGTGTTCTCAGCCCTCTGCTTCGCCCTCTATCGCGGCTCCATCGACAAGGCCCGCACGGCCCGGATCGGCAACACCGGCATAGATGACTCGCCGGTGCGTGTGCTCGCCGACGGCGCCGTCGATGACGGCTCAGCCGCAGGCGCAGCGCAGGGAGTCGTCCGATGAAATTCGACACCATGTTCCTGCGCTATGTCGGCAGGCAGTTTCTTATCCGCTTTGTCGGATTGATCGTCTTCTTCGTCATCATCCTGCAGATGCTGGACCTCCTTAACCGGTCGGAGCGGATCATGGAGGCGCAAGGTGCGGGGTGGTCATCGGTCGTGCAGTATGTCCTCCTGCGCGCGCCTGCGATCATCAGTCAGTTCACGCCCTTTGCCGCGCTGCTCGCCGTGGTCGCAACGCTCTCGATGCTGAGCCACTCGAACGAAATCACGGTGATGCGCGCGGCTGGCATGTCGATCCACCGGGTCCTCTTTCCCATCGGAATCGTCTGCGCGGGCATCGCGAGCGCACATTTCATCTTCCATGAGACCGTTGCTGTTCGGTCCGCAGACAAGCTCGCCTATTGGGAGGCGAACGACTACGCGGTTGATCTCCCGCCTGACGCCGGAACGCGCACGAATATCCGATTGTCCCATGATAACGCCTTGATCCACGCCGGAAGCGCCGCGCGCATCGCCGATGGCGTCTTCCTGAAGGATGTGACGGTCAATCCCCTCACCCCCGCGGGACTGGTCGCGGGCGAAATTGCGGCGAGGGCCGCGCGTTACGAAGGCGGGCGCTGGCGATTGTTCGATGTGCGAGAGTATAAGGGCGGGGCCAATCGCATCCTGCGTTCGCCCAGCGCGGAGTGGCAGACGTCGCTCAGTCCGGAAACGCTGTTCGCGCTGACCCTCAATCCCGACCGGACCGGGCTCTTCGAACTGCAGAGAAAGATCGAACAATTGCGCGCGGACGGGGCGAGCACGAGGTCCCCGACGACCTCGCTGCTCAGCCGGTTCTCACGCCCGGCCGCCACACTCGTCATGCCCCTCCTCGGGGCCATTGCGGGCTTTGGCATCCGCCGCCAGCGCAATCTTCTCCAGCGCGCTGTCTTGGGGTCCGCCCTGGGGTTCAGCTATTTCGTCGCCGAAAACATGATGCTCGCTTTGGGCAAATTGGGCGTCGCACCGGCAATGATTGGCGCTTTTTTCCCCTTCGCCATTTTCATGGTCGTCGGTTTCTCCATCCTCCTCGCGATGGAAAGCTGACCGCTTCACTCATACTTAACCATTGTCGATCAGGATCAACCATAGGTTGCTTGTCTGACTGTTCAGCTACTTAAGCGAGATGCCCATGGCCGGACTGATCTTGAAGCTGCGCCCCCACGAGGAATTCCTCATCAATGGCGTTGTGGTTCAGAACGGCGACCGCAAGATCCGGCTTCGCGTGAAGACGGATGGCGCATCCATTCTGCGGTTGCGCCATGCAATGCGGCCGGAAGAGGCCACGACGACTGAAAAGCGGGCCTATTATGTGGCCCAGCTGGCGGTTGCGGGCGAGATCAGTTCCGACGAGGCGGCCGCCATGCTTTCCAGCGCTCTGGCGACGCTGAAATCCGACTATGCGGGCCGTCCTGAAATCGAGGCGCTGCGCCGTGCGGCCGAAGAGCTCGAAGCCGGCCGCTATTACGGAGTCATGCGCCGTCTCGGCGAATTCGTCCGCCAAGAGCAGCCCAGTCCGGGGCCGATAGCCGAGGCCGAGCCGAAAGACGCTCGCGGCGCCGGTTGAGCTTGAGCAGCGCCGCGGCTTTTGCCAGAACCGGCGCCCATTGACTGCCGGAGCCTTGCCATGACCGATGGGTTCGCCGCCGAGGGTGGGTGCGATTGCGGCGCAGTTCGTTATGAGATGACCCGGCGACCGCTATTCGTTCATTGCTGTCACTGCCGCTGGTGTCAGCGCGAGACCGGCAGCGCCTTCGCGCTCAACGCGATGATCGAGTCGGAATTCGTGGCCCTGCGCCGCGGCATCCCTCAAACTGTATGGACGCCCTCTGAGAGCGGGCGCGGCCAGCGCGTTGTCCGCTGCCCGACCTGCCAGCTTGCCCTGTGGAGCCATTACGGGGGCGGCGGCGACAAGGTTAAGTTCGTTCGCGTCGGGACCCTCGACAAACCTGATCTTCTGCCCCCGGATGTTCACATCTTTACCGGCTCGAAACAGCCCTGGGTGGTTCTCGATCACAAGACGCCGGCGTTCGAAGAATACTACGACTGGACGGCGCTGTGGCCGAAAGCCAGTCAGACACGTCGGCGCGCCATGAACGCGCCAAAATAGACCGCCCGCGCAAACTAGCCCGATCGGGCTTCTTCCCCTATATCCGCCGCACCATGGACGTGGATGTGATCTCCCTTGGCTGCCGGCTCAACGCCTTCGAAGGCGAGGCGATGAAGCGCCTCGCCGAGGACGCCGGGCTGGACTGCGCAGTGATCGTCAATTCCTGTGCGGTGACGGCCGAGGCTGTGCGCCAGACGCGGCAAGCGATCCGGCGCGCGCGCAAGGAGCGCCCCACTGCGCGCATTGTCGTCACCGGCTGTGCGGCGCAGATCGACGCCCCGGCCTTCGCGGCCATGCCGGAGGTCGATGCCGTGCTCGGCAACCGCCAGAAACTTGCGGCGGAGGACTGGCGCGCTCTGGCCAGAGGCGACGGGCGGCGCCTTGTCAATGACATCATGGCCGTCCGCGAGGCGGCGCCACAGCTGGTCGAGGCCTATGGGGACCGCTCCCGCGCCTTCCTGCAGATCCAGAACGGCTGCGATCATCGCTGCACGTTCTGCGTCATCCCCTATGGCAGGGGCCCGTCGCGCTCGGTCCCGGTCGCTGAAACGGTTTCAGCGGCGCGCCGCCTCGTCGAGGCAGGCCATGCAGAGATCGTCCTGACCGGCGTCGACATCACTTCCTACGGCGCTGATCTCGACGGAAAACCGACGCTTGGCGGACTCGTCGCACGCCTGCTCGGCGAAGTTCCGGGCCTGGCGCGCTTGCGCCTTTCCTCCATCGATAGCGCCGAGATTGACGACACCCTATTCGATCTGGTCGCAACCGATGAAAGGCTCGCGCCTCATCTGCACCTGTCTCTTCAGTCAGGCGACGATATGATCCTTAAGCGGATGAAACGACGGCATGGCCGCGCCGAGGCGATCGCCTTCTGCGTCGAGCTGCGCGCGCGCCGCCCGGAGATCGCCTTTGGCGCCGATCTGATCGCGGGATTTCCAACCGAATCCGAAGAAATGTTCGAAAACAGCCTCGCGCTCATCGACGAGGCGGGCCTCAGCTTCGTGCATGTGTTCCCCTTTTCGCCGCGCGAGGGAACGCCGGCGGCGCGGATGCCCCAGCTCGACCGCTTTACCGTGAAGGCCCGCGCGGCGCGTCTGCGGGCGGCGGCAGCCGGGGCGCTGCACCGGTTCCTCGACGACCAGATCGGCAGGTCATTTGAAGCGGTGGTCGAGAGCGGCGGCCGCGCGCGATTGCCCAATTTCGCCGCGGCGAGGGTCTCTGGAATGACGGGCCCTCCCGGAACCTTGGTCCGTCTGAGGATTACTGGGCGCGACGGCGGCGAACTTCTCGCCGCGCCGGTGCGGGAAGCCGCCTGATGTCGAAAGGCTTTCTCTCGAACCTTTTCGGCGGGAAGCCGAGACCGGAAGAGCCTCTGTCCACGGCTGCGCCTGTTCCTGGTCAGGCGGCGCCGGCATCCGCAGAAGACAAAGGGGCAACCACGCCCGACAAACCTGCCGAAACGCCCAAAAAGAACTTCTTCACGCGGCTTGCCGAGGGCCTCTCGAAGAGCTCCTCGAAGCTCACCGGCGAAGTCGCGGCTCTCTTTACCCGAAAGAAGCTCGACAACGCGACGATCGAGCAGCTCGAGGAAATCCTCATTGCGGCCGATCTAGGCGTTCCCGCCGCGGCGCGCGTGACGCAGTCCCTTGCGAATGACCGCTTCGACAAGGAGGTGTCGGACGAAGAGGTGCGGGCTGCGCTCGCGAGCGAGGTGGCGCGAACCCTTGCGGACTTTGAGCGGCCGCTTCTCATCGATGAGGGCAAGCGTCCCTTCGTCATCCTCATGGTGGGCGTCAATGGATCGGGCAAGACGACGACCATCGGCAAGCTTGCCGAAAAATTCCGCCGGGAAGGGCGGTCGGTCGTCATTGCCGCTGGCGACACATTCCGCGCGGCCGCCATTGAACAACTCCAGATTTGGGGCGAGCGGACCGGCGCGACGGTCGTGGCGCGCGCCGCCGGCGCCGACGCAGCCGGCCTCGCTTTCGACGCCCTGCAGACCGCCCGCGCCGCGGGCGCCGACATACTGCTCATCGACACGGCCGGGCGCCTTCATAACCGTCATGAACTTATGGAGGAGCTCGCAAAGATCGTCCGTGTACTGAAGAAACTCGATCAAAGCGCCCCGCATGCGACGCTCCTCGTGCTCGACGCAACGGTCGGACAGAATGCGCTGTCGCAGGCGCAAGCCTTCAGGGAGATCGCGGGCGTAACGGGCCTCGTCATGACCAAGCTTGACGGCACCGCGCGCGGAGGAATTCTGGTCGCGCTCTCCGAGAGGCATGAAATCCCCATTCATTTCATTGGAGTAGGCGAAGGCGTCGATGATCTGCAGCCTTTCCGCGCGGAAAGCTTTGCGCGCGCGCTGGCTGGCCTTCCGCCGCAACAGAAGGCGTCGTGATGAGCGAAACGACAAAACGCAGACTTTCAGGCCGTGCGAAATTCCTCGTGGATTTCGGGCCGCTTCTGGTCTTTTTTGTCGCGTATTTCTTCGGAAGACGCCTCGCGCCGGTTGTCGGCGGTTTCGTGGGCGCCGACTGGGCGGTCCCTGAGGGCGAGGAAATCTATCTCGCCATGGGCGCCTTCATGCCGGCGTTCGCCGCGGCCTTCTTCTACAGCGTCTTCAGGGAGCGCCGCGTCGCGCCGATGCTCGGCGTCTCCGGCGCAGTCATCATGGTGCTCGGCGCACTGGCCTTCATTCTGCACGACCGCACCTTCATTTTCCTCAAGCCGACCATCGTCTATTCGCTTTTCGCCGTAGCCCTCGCCGGCGGTCTCGCCACCGGCCGCAACTTCCTGAAGATCCTGTTCGACGGTGCGCTGCATATGGACGACGCGGCCTGGAGCATCCTGACCAAGCGCTTCATCTTCTGTTTTGCCGTGCTGGCGATCGCCAATGAAATCGCCTGGCGCTATCTGATGCGTGATTGCGACTTCACGACGGCGGCCAGCTGCCCCGGCGAGTCGGCATGGGTGAACTTGAAGGTCTGGGGCTTTACCGTCGCCTATCTGCTGTTTTGCGTCGCCCAGGCGCCGTTCCTCGCCCGGCACAGCCGCCAGGCGGCGACGCCGGCAGAATCCAGACCGGGGCAGCCGGCCGCGCAGCCCCCTTCTGAAGAGGCTAAGACTCCATAAGGGCCTGCTGCGCCGAGGCTGAACGTGACCTCGTTTGCGCCCGCCGCCGCAGCCCGCGTCTACCGCGCTGCGCGCAGCGAAGTGACGTCACCCGGCGAGACGATTGCGCCGGAGGCGGGCAGCAGCGCGACGCCGCCTTCCACGACCAACAGTTCAGCGATGCGATCGACGGTCGTCGCCGACGCCAGGCCTTCAGATCCTGAAGAGATGCACGCCGCTCTCCTGGATAACCTTCTGCGGTCGGCCGCTACCACGAGGCGAGCGTCGCGCGCCTCCATGCGGCCGCTTCTGAACGGCGGCTGCTCGAGGCCGAACGCCTTTCCCAGATCGGCCGGGTCAAGGCCGAGCTGCAGCGGGTTCTTTCCCTTGAATCCGCC